>CANBTK010000166.1 GCA_947372365.1 Flavipsychrobacter stenotrophus
GGATGTAACTTACAAAAAGCCCAAACAATTCTCAGGTTCGGTAATGGCCAGCCTGCTGGGGGCCAACCTGCACCTGGAGGGCATTTCAAAGAACCGCAAGCTTACCTACCTGTTAGGTGCGCGCCAGAAAAGCAACCAATATGTGCTACAATCGCAGCCTACCAAGGGCGTTTACAACCCTTCGTTTACCGATATACAGGCGCTCCTAAACTTCAAGGTGAACAGTAAATGGGAGCTGGAGTTTATTGGCAACTACGCCCGTAACCGTTTTACGTTCTTCCCGGAAACAAGGGTATCCAGTTTTGGGGTACTTAACCAGGCATACCAGCTGGATGTATTTTATGATGGCGGCGAATTTGACCAGTTCGATTCCCGTTTCGGGGGCATATCTGCAACTTACCACCCTGACTCATCGAAGCTGAAACTAAAATTTCTGGCATCAGGTTTTCAGACCAACGAATATGAAACCTACGATATCGGCGGGGAGTACCTGTTTGGCGAATTACAGACAGATCAGGGCAAAAAAGATTTCGGGCAAATAAAAACGTACCTGGGTACGGGTTACATACATGACTTTGCGCGCAACTACCTTGATGTTTCGGTGGGCGATGTGGGCATGAAGGGTTCCTATGATGCCAATAAGCACTTCCTGCAGTTTGGGCTGAATGCAACCGTAACTAATATCAATGACGAGCTGCACGAATGGGAGCGCCGCGACTCCTCGCGCTTCAACCAGCCTTATGACCCCAAAGAGTTGGTTTTGGCGTATTTCTACCATTCATCAGCATCATTTAACTATAGCCGCCTGAGTGGCTTTGTACAGGATAATATAAGGCTGGATTCGGCTAACAAAATCAACCTTTCGCTCGGGGCACGTTTTAATTATAGTTTCCTGAACAACGAAATGCTGATAAGCCCAAGGGCACAACTGTCATACAAGCCATTGGGTAAAAGGGATATCATTTTCAGGTTTGCATCAGGCCTTTACCAGCAGCCGCCATTTTACCGCGAAATGAGGGACCTGAACGGTGGCGTAAACAAAAACCTGAGAGCCCAGAAATCGGTACAGATAGTTGGTGGGCTTGACTATAACTTCAACATGTACCGCCGTGAATTCAGGGTTACCGCTGAGGCTTATTATAAAAACCTCTGGGACCAGGACCCTTACTTTTACGACAATGTACGCATAAGGTACACCGGCAAAAATGATGCTATAGGGCGTGTATATGGTGGCGAGGTGCGCCTGTATGGCGACCTGGTAAAGGATGCCACATCGTGGGTGAGCATAGGCGTATTAAAGGCCCAGCAGAAGATAACGGATAGTGGGTCAATACCCGGCTATAACAATTACTACCCATTGCCCAGCGACCAGCGTTTTATGCTGGGTATGTACTTTGAAGATTACCTGCGCAAGAACAAAAATTTCAAGGCCCACATCAACATGATGTATTCTACAGGCCTGCCGGTAGGCCCACCCAACGGGCACTTGTACCAGAACGTACTGCGCCTGCCTGACTACAAGAGGGTAGACATAGGCTTTTCAGCCTTATTGCTGGATGCCGAAAGGCACGAACACCCGGCGCACAGCTACTTTAATATGCTGCACAGCATATGGGCGAGCCTTGAAGTGTTTAACCTGCTGAGCATACAAAATACCCTCTCTTATACGTGGATACAAGACAACAGTACCAACAAGCAATTTGCTGTGCCAAACCGGCTCACATCGAGGCTGCTTAACGTAAAAGTGCTGTTTAATTTTTAAATAAAGAAGTACTTTAATTCGTTGAAAGCCTTGCCAGCAAAGGGTTTTAAAAAATATTTGTCTTTTTTGCTAAAAATATTTTGCTGTAAACTTTTGATGTGTATCTTTGCACTCCAATTCGGGAATAGCGAAGGGGATAACACAAGAAAATAGCTCTTTTAAAATATTGATTTCGTAGCTCAGTTGGTAGAGCAATACACTTTTAATGTATGGGTCTTGGGTTCGAGTCCCAACGGAATCACAAAGCCCCGCAATAGCGGGGCTTTTTTTATTTTCGCAAGCGTAATGCATGCAAATATTGAGTCCAAGTGGGACACTTGGACTAGTGGCGGCTTTAATTGCCGCTAAAAATGCCAATCCCCCTGCCAGCGCCTTAAAATATAATCTCCGAGCAAGGGGATAATATCGGTGGGGTTGTCATGGTTGTGGGTTTCGTGGTGGTAGGCTGCGCCTGCTGTTGGTGTTAGTAGCTTTCGCTCGCGGATGTTATTGCGGTTACAATAGTGTGCTACCGGGTTCCAAAGGTGCCGCCAGAAGGCTTCTGTTATGCCCCGGGTTAAATAAACGTTTTTAATAGTTGGGTGCCGCTGCAGCAACTGCACGATATTAACGAACTCAAAGCCATCGAAATTATACTCCAAAGCGTCATCTGAAAAACCACCCAGCATCCTCTGGTGCTGCCTGTTTTCAGCGCTGGCATCATCTATTGTGCTAATCAGGTCGGTAATTGCAATTTTGTTATCGTGGCAAAACTGTTTCCAGCTGGTGGGTGTTGCAGCAATAAGCGATGGGCCGCCATATAGTTTTGGCAAAACATCCCAGAAATATTCATCGGCAACCCTGCCGTAAAACCATTCGGCAGTATTGCTTTCCGGCCAGGCAGGGTTGAAGGTACCCACAATGAGTGTTTCCGGCTCAAAATCTATACGTTCAAGGTTCAGGTAGCTCTGGAATTTGTGATTGCAAGGCATATGCGCGACTGTTATTAGGGCCAGTGCTTTACCGGCCACGAGTAGGCAAATGTAATCGGAAAGATTTAATTGCAGGCAACTGGCCCGGCGGCTATTTATTTTTATGGGGTATCTTCATCAGGTGGCAACCAGCCTTCGCTAAACCGCTGCAGGTAGCCTTGTAATTCTGCAATCCTGTTTTCGCCATCAATACTGGTACATACTATTTTTATAAAAACGGAGCCGGGTGGGCGTTCGCTTTCATCATAATAGGAATAATCGTGACTGTAGCAATAACAGTATTGCCAGAAAGCATCGGCTGCAGTTTCGTTGGGGTGCCATGTAGTAAGTAACTCAAAATCAGGTTGGTTTTCGGTAGTTATTATCTTCACTATCACCCCGTCAAATGAATCATGTAAACTTGCGCCGTATTTGCCATGGCCACCGAAGCAAAGTATTTTGTTGTTTATTGCGGCACGTGCGAATTGTTTAAACTTATCGTAATCGTATTGTGCGTCGCAAAATGCAAGGCACACCCAATCCCACATGGGCAGTTGCCCCTCGTAGCTATTGTAATCTAGCCAATAAACTTCCTTGCCGTCGAATTCCCCTATTTTTTCCATCCTACCAAGCGTTACCGTCCCTAAATCTAATATAATAGTTTCAAATTGTAAGGTTGGCGTAATTCACCTTATGCCTCACCCATATTATTTCCGCGCATTACCATTTATAAACTAAATTTGCCTTCGTAAAATTTTTTATGAAGCAGAGTATAATATTATTATTTAGCCTGTTGTTTTGCAGCGGGTTAGCGAAAGCAGATGCGGCTATGGATGCGAATTTTAATAAGTACAAGGAAGCCTTTGTATTAGAACTTTGGAAGGCTTACCCATCCTGGGCCAGCAGCGTGGGTTACCACAAATATGACAATGCCCTTATTGTGCCTGATGATAATTCCCGCAAAAGCGAACTTGCCTTTTGTGGCAAACAGCTGTTAGCATTGCATAAATTTCAATTAAATGGCTTGTCTGACCTCAATAAAATTGATTACCACCTCATAGAAAACCAGCTTAATTCCGCTATATGGGCGGTCAATGAGCTGAAGGCATATGAGTGGGACCCCAGCGGCTACAATGTATCGGGCGGTTTTGCCGATATGTTGTCTAATAACTATGCGCCACTGGATACAAGGCTGCGCAGTTTTGCGGCCCGCCTGGCCAAAGTGCCAGCATATTATGAGGCAGCAAAGAAGAACATTAAAAACCCTACGCAGGAACATACCCAACTGGCAATAGAGCAAAACCTGGGCGGCGTTTCGGTTTTTGAAAAGGACCTTGAAACTGCTTTGAAAGATTCGAAACTAACTGCTGCCGAAAAAGCTAAGATTACCGATGATGCTAAAAAATGCGTTGCTGCGATAAATAGTTATGCCGATTTCCTTAAGAAACTGGATAACAAAACACCCCGCAGTTTCAGGCTGGGCAAGGCGTTGTACGAAAAGAAATTTGATTTCGATATACAATCAGGCCTTGGCGCGGAAGGTGTTTATACTGCTGCACTGGAGCACAAAAAACTGTTGCATGAGCATATGCTGATGCTTACCAAGCAGCTTTGGCCCAAGTACTTTGAGGGCAGGCCTATCCCGCAAAACCCACTTGTTGCCATTAAACAAATGATTGATTCTATTTCTGTAACCCATGTAAAGCCTGAAGAGTTCCAGTCAAATATTGAATTGCAGATACCTTTCCTTACGGAGTTCATTAAGCGCAATAACCTTATTTACATTGACCCATCGAAGCCGCTTGTAGTGCGCCGGGAACCAGAATATATGGCGGGCGTAGCAGGTGCATCTATAAACGCGCCCGGCCCATATGATAAAAATGGCAACACCTACTATAATGTTGGCAGCCTGGACGGCTGGGATGCTGATAAAGCGGAAAGTTACCTGAGGGAGTATAACCATTACATTTTGCAGATACTGAACATTCATGAAGCCATACCGGGGCACTATACCCAATTGGTTTATGCCAACCAGTCGCCAAGTATCATAAAATCCATACTGGGCAACAATGCTATGATAGAAGGCTGGGCGGTGTATACTGAGCGCATGATGCTGGAAAATGGTTATGATGCCGACCGTGGGCTGGATTCAAAAGAGGCATCAATGGAAATGTGGCTCATGTACGATAAATGGAACTTGCGCAGCACCTGCAATACCATACTAGACTATATGGTGCATACCCGCGACATGAGCAAAGAAGATGCCATGAAGCTACTTGTTGATGAAGCTTTCCAGCAAAGTGCCGAGGCAGAAGGCAAGTGGAGGAGGGTATCTGTAACCCAAGTGCAGCTTTGCTGCTATTTTTCAGGCTATAGCGAAATATATGCCTTACGCGAAGAATGCAAAGCAAAACAAGGGGCCAAATTTAACCTGAAGAAATTCCACGAACAATTCCTGAGCTATGGAAGTGCACCGGTAAAGTACATTAAGGAAATGATGATGAAATAGGTTTAGCCTTTAAGCAAAAGTTATTTCACGTTGATTATTGCTAAGTTAGCCGTGGCTGTTATTGCGCGGTCTGGTGAAGGTACAACTTGGCGTACCTGCCATTTAGCTGCATCAGTTCCTCGTGCGTGCCTTGTTCTGCAATAGCGCCTTGGTCCAGCACTATAATTTTGTCAAACGACCACGTAGTAAAAATACGGTGTGTGATGACGAACGTCGTTTTATTGGGCAGAAAATCCTTCAGGTTATTAAGTATCGTTTGCTCTGTGGTAGTATCAACCGCCGAAAGGCATTCGTCCAGCAGTAGTATAGGGCTGTTTTTAAGCAGGGCGCGGGCCAGTACCAACCGTTGCTTCTGCCCGCCGCTCAGCATAACGCCACGTTCGCCTATTACAGTTTCAAATGCCTTGGGCATCGCCATAATATCGTTATGGAGGTCAGCCATTACAGCGGCATTTTTTACCTGTGCATCGGTGGCATTTTCGCTTCCGAACTTTATGTTGTTGAATAT
>CANBTK010000167.1 GCA_947372365.1 Flavipsychrobacter stenotrophus
GGGAGTTACATATTCAAAAGCAGGATATGCCATAAATTTCATTTTGCTTATGCAAATTTACAATTTTATCCATCAATTGAGCGAGCTACCGAATTCGGCCATCGCTCTCTTCGTCTATTGAGCCATTAATTTATTAAGGCCCCAGGCAAACCATTGAGCCATTGAGCTATTGAGCCATTAAAATAGCCGCCTTCTTAGCAAAATAGGTCGCTATCAAATCCGCGCCTGCACGCTTAATGCTGGTCAAAGATTCCATGATGGCCTTATTTTCATCCAGCCAGCCCATATTTGCCGCAGCCTTTATCATAGCGTACTCGCCGCTTACATGGTAGGCGCTAACCGGGACATCGACCGCATCTTTTACTTCACGGATGATGTCAAGGTAGGCCATGGCAGGTTTTACCATTACAATATCAGCACCTTCTTCAATATCCATCAGGGTTTCCTTAACCGCTTCGCGGCGGTTGGCGTAATCCATCTGGTAGGATTTTTTGTCGCCAAAGCCCGGGGCACTATCCAGTGCATCCCTGAAGGGGCCATAGAAACAAGAAGCATATTTGGCGCTATAGGCCATAATGCCAGTCTTGGTAAAGCCGCTGGTTTCAAGGGCTTCGCGGATAGCGAGTATGCGGCCGTCCATCATATCGCTGGGTGCTATAATATCGGCACCCGCCTGTGCATGGCTTACACTCATTTGCGCCAGCACTTCAACTGTAGGGTCGTTAACTATTTCGTTGTTTTCTACAATGCCGTCATGGCCGTAAATTGAAAACGGGTCCAGGGCAACATCGGTCATTACTACAATATCCGGGCAGGCACTTTTAATGGCTTTGATGCTGCGTTGCATCAGGCCATCAGGGTTAAGGGCTTCAGTACCTTTATTATCTTTAAGTTCGTCCTTGCACTTAATAAAGAGGAGCACGCTTTTTATTCCCAATCCCCACAACTCTTTTACTTCTGCCACCGTCAGGTCAATGCTCATCCTGTAATATCCCTGCATGGACGATATTTCTTCCTTTACGCCAGTACCTTCCACAATGAAAAGTGGCGCAATAAAATCAGATGGTTTTATTATTGTTTCAGCCACCATAGCACGGATAGCAGGTGATTGGCGCAGTATTCTGTTTCTTCTTATTAAGTGCATAATTCTAAGTTTAGTTTTGCTCGTCCAGGTAGGAAATATACCGATTAACGGCTTTGTCAATCATTACCATGGTATCCTTTTCGTACTCTCCTTTTTCAGCATTAATTTTCAGGCTTTCCCAGGTAGCCTTTATATCCAACAGGTCTTGCCTCGTAAATTCAAATTCTTGGTCACGCAGTATTTCACGGGCATGTATTCTTGCTTCGAATCCTTGATAAAATAAAATTTTAAATACATCTTTAAGGTGCTCACTGCAATCGAGGCCTGTCAATGCGTAAACAAAAGTACCGTTGTAATTAGTTCGCTCCCTTGTAAAAATCGTATTGAATAACGGTGCTACTGCTTCTTTTCGTCCGATATTTTTTAAAGCATAAGCCGCAATACATCGTTTGTCATAACTTTCATCACCAAGCAAGCTGATGAAAAAGCTGAATATGCCCTCCTTTTGGTCAGAAGATAAACTGCTTCCTGATTCAACTAAGTCATCCGATGCTTCACGCGCTTCCTCCCATTCTTTAGTTAAAACATCATTCTTTAATTGCTGTATTTTTTCTTCGTATATCAATATTCTGTTTTTTAATCAAATGTCAGCAAAATATTTCACCGAATACCCATTTACACCCAATCCTTCGGTTTATAAAACTGCATCATTTCAGCTTCTTTGCTGCCCGGTTCGGGGTGGTGGTTGTAGTACCAGCGGGCCCGAGGCGGCAGGCTCATTAATATACTTTCTGTTCTGCCGTTGGTCTTCAAGCCGAATAGTGTACCCCTGTCATGTATCAGGTTAAACTCTACATAGCGACCTCTTCTAATTTCCTGCCATTCTATTTCGCGTTCGGTGTAGGCGATATCTTTCCTCAGCTCCACAATAGGTACATACGCAGTCAGGAATGCATTGCCGTTGGCCTGCTGAAACTCAAACAGTCGGTTCTCGTCCATTGCCTCAGTAGGGCGCAGGTAGTCATAGAATACGCCACCAATGCCGCGCATTTCATCGCCCCTGTGTTTGTTGGCAAAGTATTCGTCGCAGTGCTTTTTGTAAGCATGGTAGAGGCTAGCGCCATAAGGCGTGATGGTGTTCTTTAATGTGCCATGAAAATGCACCGCATCTTCTTCAAACATATAGTAGGGGGTAAGGTCGGTACCACCACCAAACCAGCTATCTATGCGCTTGCCTTCTTTGTCGTAAAGTTCAAAATAACGCCAGTTGGCATGGGTTGTAGGCACAAATGGGTTGAGCGGGTGTATCACTAATGATAAGCCCACCGCAAAGAAATTACTGTCCGGCACGCCGAAAGCCTGCTGCATAGCGGCAGGAAGCGAGCCATAAACCACAGAAGTATTGACACCCCCTTTTTCAAAAACATTGCCGCCGGAAATTACGCGCGTTTTACCGCCGCCGCCTTCCGGGCGCTCCCATTTGTCTTCAACAAATTTGGCCTTCCCATCCACCTGCTCCAGCCCGGCACAAATGGTGTCTTGCAGGGCGTGTATATAGGCCGTGAATTGATCTTTGAAACTCATTTTTCGGTCTTTTATCAGGGCTTAAGGTTTTAATCCCCTACGCCAAAACAACTGTTAGCAGCACTTACGACTTAACACTTATTACTTACGGCTATATTCTTTCACTGCATCAACAAACGCCTTCGCATGGTCTACGGGTACATTAGGTGTAATGCCATGGCCCAGGTTGGCTATGTACCTTGTAGTGCCGAAGGCGTCTATCATCTCCGTTACTTCCTTTTTTATTTGCGTAGGAGAAGTAAGCAACTTAGCAGGGTCAAAATTGCCCTGTATGGTAATGTTATTACCTGCCATTTTCCTGGCCATTTCTGGTGTAATGCTCCAGTCGATACCAATGCCTGCTGCACTGCTGTTGCCTATATCAGTTAATGCATACCAGCTTCCTTTAGGGAAGAGTATTACCGGGGCATGTGGGCTAACTGCATCTGCAATCTGTATAAGGTAGGGCTGTGCAAATGTTTTGAAATCATGAGGGCTCAGCATACCGCTCCAGCTGTCAAATACCTGCAATACATCGGCACCAGCTTTTGCCTGTGCTTTCAGGTAGAGGATAGTTACATCAGTTATTTTCTGTAACAAAGCATGTGCAAGTTCAGGCTGAGTAAAACAGAATTGTTTTGCTTTCTCAAATGTTTTACTGCCCTTGCCTTCCACCATGTAGCAAAGCAGGGTCCACGGTGCGCCTGCAAAGCCTATTAACGGAACGCGGTTATTCAGTTCTTTCTTGGTAAGCGAAAGCGCTGCCGTAACATAGCTTAGCCTGTCTTCCACTTCTGTAGTTATCAACGCATCAATATCTGCCTGATTTTTGATTACTTCAGGTAACAACGGGCCTTTACCTTCTTCCATAAGTACGGTCATCCCCATTGCCTGTGGTATTACCAGTATATCCGAAAAAATAATGGCTGCATCTACGCCTACCTGGTCCACTGGTTGCAAGGTAATTTCGCACGCCAGTTCCGGCGTTTGCACGCGGGTGAAAAAGTCGTATCTGTTGCGCAGCTTTATGTAGTCAGGCAAATACCTGCCTGCCTGCCTCATCATCCATACTGGCGGGCGGCTCACATCTTCGCCCCTTAATGCCTTTAATAATAAATCGTTCTGTAAACTCACTTTTATGGTTCTTTTAATTATTGTTTGTTCCTGAAGTAGGCTACGGCTTCATTAGCCATGAAATCCTTTGAAGGCAGCTCACTAATGATAACCTTGTTTTTGGAGAATTCGCTGATAGCTGCTGCGGTAGTGATGCCTATTGAAAATAATATTGTTTCCGGCGGCACACTGTTATTTTTGAAAAAGCTCCTTACGCCGCTGGGGCTGTAAAACATAATGCCATCGTAAACTGCTTCTATTTTGTGGTGCACCTCTTTTGTCTGGTACACTATCGTTTCATTTACTTTTATTCCCGCTTGCTGCAGCGCTTCAGGCAGGTGGTTCATTCTTATATCGCTGCAAAAAAAGGTAGCTTCATTCCTGCTATGGCCTATTATCTTCCTGGCTACATCGTTGGCATTGTTGCCAATGGCTGCAATGGTAACGTCATTAAAATGTTCCTGCACTTTATTCTGTGTTTCATTAGCCACGCAATACACATCCCAGTTGGGCTGCAATGGGCTGGCCAGTGCTTTTACGCTTTCTACTGCCTGGGCACTGGTAAACACAGCAACCAGGTGCTGTTGTGCCAGCGTTTTAATATGCTGTTGTAGCTCAGGCGTTTTTATAAAGGTGGTTTCAATAAAGGGTAAAATTTCAATAGCGACGCCATTGCCTGCGGCATCATTAACTGTTTGTACGGGCAGGGTAGCGGTGCTGAGCAGCTTTATTTTACTTTCCATTTCTAATACTGTTTAATATTGCCAACCCGCCGTTAGCTAAAAGCTCTCCGGCAGCCAAAGTCCCCAAATCATTCCTTTGTGCAATATTACAGGTTTTTTTTATTTCTACTTTGGCGCTGCCGTCAGTACTCAATATATTTCCTTCAAATACAATTTCACCGTTTACTATCTGTGCCAGGGCGCTTATAGGCGTAGCGCAGCCACCCAGCAAAGCCCGCAGGAAATCGCGCTCTATTTTTGTGCACCATTCGGTGTGCTCATCATTAAGCGGCTTACATTTTTCTATGGCATCATTGTCATCAGCCCTGCAAACTACTACTACCGCGCCCTGTGCGGGTGCGGGTAGCATCCAGTCCAGCGCTACAGCATTGGCGGGGCGCAAGCCTATCCTTTCCAGCCCTGCGGCGGCAAATATAGCACCCTGCCATTCGCTTTCCTGTACTTTGCGTAGGCGGGTATTTACATTGCCCCTCAGGTTTTCTATAGTGGAATTGGGGTAGCGGTTAAGCCATTGCGCTTTGCGGCGTATGCTGCTTGTCGCAATTAAATTAGGGGCTGTAGCCTCATTTAAAAATGAGCCATCAACTTTGGGTACAAGTATGTCTTTGTAAGAAGCCCTTGGCAATACAGCTACTTGTGCCACGCCTTTCGCCAGTTGGGTAGGCACATCTTTCATAGAATGTACCGCTATGTCAATTTCGCCGTTCAGCAGGGCAATATCAAGGGCTTTGGTAAATATGCCCTGCACGCCTATTTCGTAGAGTGGGGTACTCAGGTCGGTATCGCCTTCGCTTTTAATATAAACGAGTTCCGATGCCACGCCCTGCCCCTGCAATAATTGTTTTACGGAATTGGCTTGCCAGACAGCCAGTTGGCTTTCGCGGGTGCCTATCCTCAGTACTTTATACATGGTGTGCTATAAAATCATTAATGGCTTCAATGTAGTTGCAGCCGGCGGTATTGTTTTTACGCATTTTTGTGGCCAGCACATTAATAACGCTTTGTATGGTTTGTTCCTTATTTACAGGGGTAGGCTGAGCGTGTACGCGATTGAGCAAAGAAGCATCAATATGCATGCCGGAGAGTTTTTCTTTTACTTCTTTAAGTATAGGCACGTGCCTGCGCATATCATACCAATCCCTTAGCTCTGCAATATGATGGTTTATAATTTCAATGGCTTGCGGTACCTGCGTTTTGCGCATTTCCAGCGTTTC
>CANBTK010000168.1 GCA_947372365.1 Flavipsychrobacter stenotrophus
TGTGCGTCCTGCCACAACCCGTTGAAAGACGCTACGGGGCCAGCCTTGCAGAATATATCCAAGACATTCCCGAGCAAGGAGTGGGGGTATAGCTGGGTGAAGAACTCTAGCGCCCTTATTGCTACTGGCGATAAGACAGCCAACGAAATTTATAACAAGTTCAACAAAACGCAGATGACTGCGTTTCCTCAGCTTAAAAACGAGGAA
This sequence comes from Flavipsychrobacter stenotrophus, assembly GCA_947372365.1. Classification (GTDB taxonomy): domain Bacteria; phylum Bacteroidota; class Bacteroidia; order Chitinophagales; family Chitinophagaceae; genus Flavipsychrobacter; species Flavipsychrobacter stenotropha_D. Next base: position 208 of record CANBTK010000168.1, read on the forward strand.
ATAGACGCCATCCTGAGCTATGTTGATAACTACAAACCCCCTGTAGCTGACAAGCCAGCTGAAACCCCAGGTGGGCAGAGCGAAGGTGGTGGCTATTTATATACCATCATTACTTTGTCTTTACTGGTACTTGCTATCATCCTTTGGCGTGCTAACATTGGCCTGCGCCGCGCTGCTAATGAAAAAGAAGGCGTTGTAAATGAAAAAGAAATACCACTGTACAGGAATAAAGTTGTAATTGCTATAGTGGCTATCCTTGCTTTCATAATGGCAGGTTACTGGTTGGTAAATGGTGCCATTAACGAAGGCCGCCAGCAGAACTACCAGCCACTGCAGCCAATCTACTACTCGCATAAAGTACACGCCGGTATCAACCAGATTAACTGTTTATACTGCCACGCAGGCGCTGAAAAGAGCAAGCAGGCGATGATACCTTCTACCAATGTATGTATGAACTGCCACAAGCAGATTAACGAATACACTGGCGAAAAGGACCATCCGCTAACTACTGCTGAAGGCAAAACTATCAACGGTACTGAGCAGATTAAAGAACTTTACAAATACGCTGGCTGGGATCCGGTTGCCAAGAAATACAACCTTGACAAAAACGGTAACATTGACGCTAAGCCAATACAGTGGGTTAAAATACACAACCTGCCAGACCACGTTTACTTCAACCACAGCCAACACGTAAAAGTGGGTAAAGTACAGTGCCAGCGTTGCCACGGCCAGATACAGGAAATGGACGAAGTTTACCAGTTCTCTCCATTATCAATGGGCTGGTGTATTAACTGCCACCGCCAGACGCAAGTACAGTTTGACAACGATTACTACAGCATTTTCCACAAATACCGTGAAGATATTAAATCTGGAAAGCGTGCAGGCGTAACTGTTGCTGAATTAGGCGGTACAGAGTGCCAGAAGTGCCACTACTAGAAGTAAGAGGGAGTAGAAAGTAGAGAGTATATAGTAGAAAGCGAAGACGTAAAGAGATTTTAGATAGATTGAAGAGGGTAACAGCTTTTGACTTTCTACTTAAGACTTTAGACTAATCGAAATTGAACATTTGAATTTAGAATTTTTGAATATATAATATGTCTCAAAAACAATATTGGACGGGCCTGGATGAGTTAGGAACTCCTGTTTCTCACCAGGAAGTTGCAGAAAATGAGTTTAAAGAAGACTTGCCGTTCGACCTGAGCGGTACTCTGCTTGGCGCTTCAACGCCACGCCGCGACTTTTTAAAGTTCTTAGGTTTCAGCACGCTTGCTGCTACGGTGGTATCAAGTTGCGAGATGCCTGTCCGTAAGGCAATCCCTTATGCTATTAAGCCTGAGGATATTGTGCCCGGCGTTGCTAATTACTTTGCATCATCTTTTTATGATGCTGGCGATTACTGCGCTGTTATCATTAAAACCCGCGATGGCCGCCCTATAAAAGTAGAAGGCAACGAAATGTCGTCTATTACTAAAGGTGGTACTTCAGCAAGGGTTCAGGCTTCGGTATTGAACTTGTATGATAAAGCACGCCTTCGTTTCCCGGGTTCGCCTGAGGCAAAGGACAAAACTGTAGTATGCAAAGAGTCAACTTTCGATGCGATTGACCGCATAGTTAAAGAAGGCATTGCTGCTAAGCCAGGCTACCTGCTTACCGGTTCTATCATCAGCCCTACTACTAAAGACATTATTACCCAGTTTACTACCAAGTTCCCAAATATCAAGCATGTGGTTTATGATGCAATATCCTACTCAGGTATGTTGCAGGCTAACGAAGCATGTTATGGCAAAAAGACATTGCCTACTTACCATTTTGACAAAGCGCAGACTATCGTAAGCCTTGGTGCCGATTTCTTAGGTACATGGCTTTCTCCGGTTGAGTTTTCAAAAGGCTACTCAAAAGGCCGCAAGGTAAGCGCTAAGAACTTAAAAATCTCCCGCCACTACCAGGTTGAATCTAACCATACCATTACTGGTGCAGCAGCTGACCACAGGGTTACCTGCCGCCCATCTGAAATGGGGCTTGTGGCTACCGCATTGTACAATGAAGTGACTGGTGGTGCAAAAGTTGCATTGCCATCAGCTAAGCTTACTGAAATGGTTACAAAAGCTGCCGCCGACCTTAAGAAAGGTAACGGTATGGTGGTTTGCGGCGCTAACGATGTTGCTATACAAACTGTAGTTAATGCTATCAATAACAGTATTGGCGCTAACGGCACTACAGTTAACTGGACTGTTACCAGTAACTACCGCCAGGGTATTGACAGCGAAATGGCTGCCCTTACCGACGCAATGGCAGCAGGTACTGTTGGTTCATTGTTTATACATGGCGTAAACCCTGTTTACGACTATTGCGACAGCAAAAAATTCACTGACAGCCTGGCTAAGGTGCCATTGACCGTTTGTTTCAATGAGCGCATGGACGAAACTGCACAGAAGTGCAAATTCGTTATGCCTGACCATAACTTCCTGGAAAGCTGGGGTGATGCAGAGCCAAAAGCGGGTTATTTCAGCCTGATGCAGCCAGGTATCGCACCACTGTTCAAAACACGTTCTTTACAAGATACACTGCTTACATGGGCAGGCGCTACTACCAGCTATGCCGACTATTGGAAAAACTACTGGACTACTAAGTTAGGCGGTACTTCTAATTTCGAGCAGGCGTTGCAGAATGGCGTTATAGAGCCAGCTGGCGACATGGCAATAGGCGGCGGCACATTTGCGGGCAATGTAAATGATGCTATAGCTAAAATACAAGCTAAGAAGCCTGCTTCAGGCGTAGAAGTAATGGTTTACCAGAAAGTGGCTATCGGCCATGGTGGCGCATGGAGTAACAACCCATGGTTGCTTGAAATGCCAGACCCGATAACAAAAGCTACCTGGGATAACTACGCATGCGTTTCGCCTAAAATGGCAAAATCGCTGAATTCAGAGCTGAACGGCCGTAATGAAGTTGATTCTAAGAAAACTGTTATCACAGTTAAAGGTGCAAACGGGTATTCCGTTAACCTGCCTATAGTTGTGGTGCCAGGTATGCATAACGATGTTATTGCGGTTGCAGTAGGTTTTGGTCGTGCTGAAAGCGTGGGCCGTGCAGCAGCAAGCGATAGTGCAACAGGTTTAGGTGGCAGGAATGTTTACCCTTTCAGGTCATACAATGGCGTAAACGTTGATTCTTTCGTTGGTGCTACGATTACAGCAACTGCCGAGAAGTTTGATATCGCTATTACCCAAACCCACCTTAGCTATGAGGCCCGCCCTGTAGTTCATGAATTTACGCTTGAGGAGTTCTCAAAAGATACTCAGGTGTTAATGAAAGAGCGCAATGTGGAAATTGGCGAATTCTCTGCCCTGCCATGGATAGAGGAAGGCAAGGAAGCAAAGGATGCACCAGCTTATGATGCTAAAAAAGAAGAAGATTACCGCATTAATGGTACATTATACCCTAACTACGAGTACAATGGCATTAAATGGGGCCTTTCAATAGACCTTAACAGCTGTACCGGTTGCGGTGCGTGCGTTGTAGGTTGCCAGGCTGAAAATAATATTTCGGTTGTGGGCAAAGAGCATGTACTGAAGAACCACGAGATGCACTGGATGCGTATCGACCGTTACTTCAGCGGTATGCCTGATGACCCGGATACAATCCAGACTATCTTCCAGCCTATGCTGTGCCAGCATTGCGATAACGCGCCTTGCGAAAACGTTTGCCCGGTATCAGCAACCAACCACAGTTCAGAAGGTATCAACCAGATGGCGTATAACCGTTGCATTGGTACTAAATATTGCGCTAACAACTGCCCTTACAAAGTACGCCACTTTAACTGGATGGACTGGAATGGTGCTGACTGTTTCGCAGACAACGCATACGAAGATTACCGCCGCGATGACATGAACGATGATTTGACACGTATGGTGTTGAACCCTGATGTTACTGTACGTAGCCGTGGTGTAATGGAAAAATGTACATTCTGCGTACAAAGGCTGCAGGAGGCTAAATTGACTGCGAAGAAAATTGGCCGCCCATTGAAAGATGGCGAAGCGCGTACAGCTTGCCAAACGGCTTGCCCTACCGATGCTATCACTTTCGGTAATGTTAATGACAAAACCAGCAGCATCCATAAATTACGCAGGGAAGAGCAGGCAGAACGTACATTCTATGTACTGGAGCACATACACACTTTACCTAACGTAAATTACCTTGCAAGGATTCGTAATACTGAAGAAATTCATTCGCACGATGAGGCTAAGGATGGCTTACTGAAAGAGCACATATAGCCCTTCAGGTTTTGAACAGAGTTTTTTGAATTGAGTTTATATAGATTAAAAAGAGGCAATGGCCCAAAACTATTGCTTCACTACTAAAATACTAATTACGTGCTATGCATATTAAGTACGAGTCATTTGTAAGAGAGCCGCTTGTAGATGGTGATAAGGATTACCACCAGATATCAGAAGATATCATTTCCCCTATTGAGCGCAAGCCGGGGCGCATGTGGTATGTTGGCTTTTTCTTTGCTGTTGCGCTATTAATGTTTGGCGTATTCTCAGTAGGTTGGTCAGTTTATTGGGGCTTAGGCACCTGGGGCGTTAACCGTACCATTGGCTGGGGTTGGGATATTACCAACTTCGTGTGGTGGGTAGGTATAGGCCACGCAGGTACGCTTATCTCAGCTATCCTTTTGCTGTTCCGCCAGGGGTGGCGTACGGGTGTAAACCGTGCGGCAGAAGCGATGACTATCTTTGCGGTAATGTGCGCGGGCCAGTTCCCTATATGGCACATGGGCCGTGTGTGGGATGCGATGTGGGTATTACCTTTACCTAACACCCGTGGCCCACTTTGGCCTAACTTCGATTCTCCGCTTCTTTGGGACGTATTCGCGATATCAACTTACTTCACTGTATCATTATTGTTCTGGTATTCTGGCCTTATTCCTGACTTTGCGTTGATTCGTGACAGGGCACAAACCAAATTCCGCAAAATGATGTACGGCCTTACTTCTTTCGGTTGGACCGGTACAGCTAAAAACTGGCAGCGCCAGGAAGCCCTTGCACTTGTATTGGCAGGCCTCTCTACTCCACTCGTACTTTCAGTACACACTATTGTATCTTTTGACTTTGCTACTTCAGTTATTCCGGGATGGCACACTACCATCTTCCCTCCATACTTCGTTGCTGGTGCGGTATTCTCTGGTTTTGCGATGGTGAACACCCTTTTGGTAATTACCCGTAAGATTCTGAAACTTGAAGACTATATTACTATTGGCCACCTTGAAGCAATGAATAAAGTAATTGTACTTACAGGTTCTATTGTAGGTATCGCTTACTTAACTGAGTTGTTCATAGCATGGTATAGCCAGTCATGGGGCGAAATGGCCGCATTCCAATGGCGTATTATGGGCCCGTATTGGTGGAGCTACTGGGCGATGATGACTTGTAACGTGGTTTCCCCTCAGTTGTTCTGGGT
>CANBTK010000169.1 GCA_947372365.1 Flavipsychrobacter stenotrophus
CAAGAAGCCCGCAACTGCCGACCTCGCAGATATTGATATTATGGTTTACGACCTGCAGGATGTGGGCGTTCGTTTCTACACTTACATTTCTACTCTGGAGTATTGCATGGAAGCCTGCGCGGCTGAGCGAAAGCAGCTGGTCGTGCTGGATAGGCCCAACCCCAATGGCTTTTATGTAGATGGCCCCGTGCTGGAAGCCCGGCATAAATCGTTTGTAGGCATGCAGTGCATACCTGTAGTGTATGGCATGACAGCGGGCGAGTATGCCCGTATGCTTGCCGGGGAACGTTGGTGCAGCGGGGCTGCTGCGCTCGATTTGCAGGTTGTTAAATGCATTGGCTACACCCATGCAGGCAAGTATAAATTGCCTGTGCCACCATCGCCCAACCTGCGCACAATGGCTGCTGTTTATGCATACCCTTCATTATGCTTTTTTGAGGGTACAAAAGTAAGCGTGGGCAGGGGCACCAGCCTTCCGTTCCAGCAGTTTGGCTGCCCTGAGTTTGCGGGTAAATTTCAGTACGGCTTTACGCCGGTTAGTGGCCCGGGCTCTAAAAGCCCTTTATACGAAAATAAGAAGTGCTTTGGCGAGGTAGTAGGCAGCAATGAAGGGGAAGTACTCCATAATACAGGTGGAAAGCTGCAATTAAAATGGCTGGCGGCGGCGTTTGCGGCATACCCCGAAAAAGATAGGTTTTTCAGCGATTTTTTTACAAAGCTGAGTGGTACCCAAACGCTGCAGGCACAGATAGAAAAAGGGCTGAGTATTACGGCTATAACTAAAGGGTGGCAAAAGGACATAAAAACCTTTAAAAAAATACGCAAAAAATACCTGCTGTACCCCGATTTTGAGTAGGTTTTTGCCTTTGGCTATATTCGCCACGCAGTAATTTTTATTAACCCCCGATTTATTATGCCCGGATGTGCCTGCCAATCGGCTGTTGCCTTGAAACCCTTTACTGGCATGGCTTGCAGCCGATGGTGTGGTTTCGTTTTAGAAAAATAAAATTACTTTTGAATGTTTTTGTAACAATTTGACTAATTTAGTACAAAATTATCCATACTAACTAAAGTAAAGATATGAAAAAGATAATCGTTACGTGTGCGCTTCTTTCTTGTGCTACATTGGGTGCGTTTGCCCAGAATGCGAAACCAGCAGCACCACAGCCTGGGCAGCAAGGCCCAATGAGCCCTATGTCGCGCCCTCAAAGCAATCTTAGCCAGGAACAAAGGACTCAAATGATGGCTGAGAACCAGGCTAAGGCTTTTGAAAGGCAGTATGGCCTCACTGCTGAGCAATACAAAGGGGTTTACGCCGCCTGTATCAAATTTACCACTAAAATGGACGCAGCCCGTGTTGCAGGTAAGCAAATGAGCCCGCAGGAGTTTGACGCTGCAATAGGCGAAAGGGACGTTGATTTTAAGAAAGTTATGAATGCGCAGCAGTACGCTAAGTACGAAGCTACCAGGACCAGGCCAGTGCCGCAGCCGGGCCAGCCAAGCGCACCAGCAAAAAAATAATTAAACTTGTATTATGCTATTGCCGCACTGCTCGAAAGAGCGGTGCGGTTTTTTTGTTTGTGCACGTACATTGCACGTGCGGCGAGCAATTTGCACCCGTATTGCAATACCTTGCGCTGGTGGCGCAGGCGGCGCTTTTTAAAGCCTGTTTTCGCGAAAGTAAAATGAATATATATAAGGGGCGGCCTATCTGCTGTTGTTTCGTTTGGTTTTTCATATTTTCGCACAAGCATTTTAAATAGCGTTCAAAATTTCCTTCATGATAGATGTTTTGCTTGGGTTACAGTGGGGCGATGAGGGCAAAGGTAAAATCGTAGATTACCTTGCCGACAATTATGATATTATTGCCCGTTTTCAGGGTGGCCCCAATGCAGGGCACACCCTGTATGTAAACGGCAATAAGGTGGTATTGCATACCATACCGTCAGGTGTTTTCAGGCCGCATTGCCTTAACCTTATTGGCAATGGGGTTGTGATAGACCCGGTAACCCTTAAGGGCGAACTGGAGAAGATAATGCCTATGTGCCCCGATTTGCTGAGCCGCCTTTTTGTGGCGCAGCGGGCACACCTCATATTGCCTACGCACCGCGCACTGGATGCGGCTTCGGAAGCGGCTAAGGGCGTTGATAAGATTGGTTCTACCCTTAAGGGCATAGGGCCAGCTTACATGGATAAAACCGGCAGGAACGGGCTTAGGGTAGGCGATATCCTCTCCCCTGATTTTAAAGCTAAATATGACAAACTGGCTGCCAAGCACAAACAGATGCTGAAGCAGTATGATAATACTGTAGAGTGGGAGCAATGGGAAGCACCGTTTTTTGAGGCGATTGAAGGCTTGCGCAAGCTACAGATAGTTAACGGCGAATACTGGCTGGATAACCACCTCAAAAACGGTAAGAAGGTACTTGCGGAAGGCGCGCAGGGCAGCATGCTGGATATTGACTTTGGTACCTACCCGTTTGTAACATCGTCTAACACGATTGCTGCAGGCGTATGCAGCGGGCTTGGCGTTGCGCCATCGCGTGTTGGCGAGGTATATGGCATTACCAAGGCATATTGTACAAGGGTGGGCAGCGGCCCGTTCCCCACCGAGCTTTTTGATGCTACAGGCGACGAGCTGCGTAAGGCAGGAAGCGAATTCGGGGCTACTACAGGGCGCCCGCGCAGGTGCGGCTGGATAGACCTTGTGGCACTGCGTTATACAGTGATGCTGAGCGGCGTTACAAAGCTCATTATTACCAAGGCCGATATACTGGACGAGTTTAACCCTATTAAGGCAGCAGTTGCCTATAATGTGGATGGCGTGGAAACAGACGAACTACCGTATGGCCTAAGCGATGCTACGGCCCTGGTGCCTGTGTACAAGGCTTTCCAGGCCTGGGATACACCAATATCAGGTGTAACAAATTTTGACGAATTACCACAAACATTTAAAGACTATTGTAATTTTGTAGAAGAATACCTCGGCACTAAGATTGCATTCATATCTAATGGCACTGGCAGGGACCAGTTGATTGCAGTTTCTTAGGAACGATAACGAAAAAAATTATATCATTTATTTGAAAAAAAATTTGGCAATCTCATCAAACTATTAAAATTTTACGGGACAAAGAAATGAGCGCTATGAAATCAAATACAGACAAAAAAACCGCCAGTAAAAAAAGCGCTGGCGTAAGCGCAGGAGCGGCATCAAAGAAAACAGCACCTAAGTCAAAAAAAGTTGACGATGATGATGATGACGATGATGAACTGGAGGATACTCCAAAAAAAACGGCAAAGAAAACAGTTGCATCTTCTAAGAAAAGTAAGAGTGATGATGATGATGACGATGATGACGACGATGATGATGATACGCCAAAGAAAAAAACTGCGGCTAAAAAATCGGCGTCCAAAAAGTCTGACGATGATGACGACGATGATGATGACGACGACGTAGACGATATCGAAGACGATGATGACGGTTTCGGTAAAGACGATGATTTTGATAAGGATTTCGAAGAATTTGAAATACCAAAATCAAAAACAAAGAGCGCAGGCAAAAAGAAATCATCGAAAGATGACGACTTTGATGTGGATGATGAATTTAAGGACCTCGGCTTCTTCAGCGAAGGCGGCAGCGGTTTTGATGATGATGACGACGATTTTTAATGCCGGAGTTTACACAAAGGCAGGTTAGGAAATATGAGTTAAGCAACGGTAACGAAGCTTATGAATTAAAGGTGCGGATGCTGAATTGGGCTAACCAGTTCAGCATCCATATTTTTTTTGACAACAACAACTATCCCGGCCGCGATACCGGGTACGAATGCCTGCTTGCAGTAGGCTCAGTGGCCAGCACACCAATAAGTGGTCCAGCTGGCCTTGGGGAGTTGCTGCAACTGCATAACAGCAGGAAGGACTGGCTCTTCGGGCATATCTGCTACGATTATAAAAACGAGCTGGAAGCTAAATTGACATCGGCCCATGCACCCCGCACAGGCTTTCCCTCACTACACTTTTTTGTGCCGGAAACAGTTTGCTATATCAATAAGGCAAAAGGGGAATTTACAATTGAATCTTTTACAGACCCGGCTTTCATCTACGGGCAGCTTATAGCAGCAGAACACCAGGCAATGCCGCTACCCAAAATTGAATTTACGCGCGTTGTAGGTAAGGAAGCTTACCTGCAAACTATTCACAGCCTGCGCCGCCATATTGCGGATGGGGATTGTTATGAAATCAACTATTGTACCGAAGGTTTTTGCGAGGGTGCAGCTGTGGAGCCGCTGAGTGTTTTCAATGCCCTGAATGCTATATCGCCCGCACCATTTGCCAGCTTCTACAGGCTCAATGATTTGTACATGATGTGCGCCAGCCCCGAAAGGTACATAAAGAAAGAGGGGCGCAAAGTGTTATCGCAGCCTATTAAAGGCACTGCGCGCCGAGATAAGGATGCGGCTAAAGATGCTGCTATTAAGTCGGCTTTGCTTGCCGACATAAAAGAGCGTGCTGAAAATGTAATGATTGTAGACCTTGTGCGTAATGACCTTGCACGGGCTTGCGATGTAGGTAGCGTGCAGGTGGAAGAGTTGTTTGGCATATACACCTATCCGCAGGTGCACCACATGATATCTACAGTATCGGGGCAACTGAAAGAGGGTTTGCCATTTACTGATGCTATTCGTTATTCGTTCCCTATGGGCAGCATGACGGGCGCACCCAAGCATAAGGTAATGCAGCTTATAGAACATTACGAACAGTCGCGCCGCGAGCTGTTTTCGGGCACGGTGGGCTATATAACCCCCGATGGCGATTTTGATTTTAATGTTGTTATCCGCAGCTTGTTTTATAATGCTTCAACCCAATATCTTGCCTACCAAACCGGGGGCGCTATTACCTACGATAGCGTACCTGAGCAGGAGTGGGAAGAAATGCGCCTGAAGGCTTGGGCGCTGGAGCGCATATTTACTTAGGGCTTGCATAAACCTCGCCTGCACCTTCTTTAAAAATACACTTGTAATGCTGGTAGGGTAGGGGGAGCGGCTCCCACGGCTGCTTTACATAAAATGTGCCTGTTCCATCTGCGCATTTGTTGGTTGCCAGGAACCTTTTTTCAAGTATATACCGGCAATAAAAACTTTCATCGGAATAAGCTATCGTTCCTGTTGGCAGGAGGTTGTTCAGCTCGTAGGCGGCCTTCATGTAGGCGGCATTTACATCGTATTCGTAAAGTGTATCCCTTAGCAGGGTGTTATTGGTTTTAAAGAACTGTACAATAAGCAGCATTGCTACAAGTATACTGGCTGTACCCCTTACTGCCGGGGGGGCGGGGCGTGCCAGTGTGGTGAGCCAGTGTACTGTTATAAGCAGGAATGCCAGTGCTATGCTGTAATGCCCAATAAGGTTGCGCTCGAACGATAGGCGCTTCATGGCTATTACAAGCGCAAAGAACACCAGCACCAGCACCGCATAAAATAGCCCTAGCAAAAAGTATTTTGACTTCCTGCCGCTCAGCAACAATAGCAGGGGCAGCAGGCAGAGCAGGATATCGAACGAAAACCCATGCCATGCAATGCCAGAAAAGATATGGGTTGTGTAGGGTTTGAAGTAGGGGAACATCCATTGGCAAAAAGCAAAGCTATCTTTATAGCGGGCCATGGGGGC
>CANBTK010000170.1 GCA_947372365.1 Flavipsychrobacter stenotrophus
GAAGTAAATATAATTCGACAATTTGATAATTTGCCAATTCCACAATCGAGCTTCCTTAATACTCAATTGAAACGGCTATGGCTAGCCTTTTTTGTTAACTGCCCGTGAATTGATGCCTCACAAATCGAGGAAAAATTTCGCCAGTTAACCCCAATCAGCAAAAAACATACGCCTTTGCCTCTTCTATGCTTATCCTTCCACATACCCCAAATTTGAGGCATTAGTGGGAAACAAAAAACTTCTTTGGGAATCGTGCGTAGTTAAGTGCAAACAATGCGTAGTTTTTACCAATGAGTATGGTCATTACTTTCCGCATGAAAAGGTTGTTTGGGCATCGCTCAATACTCTACTCTTCAATAAAATTCAAATCCTTCCCGAATGTCTCTTCTGAGAGGATGACTGCGAGGCTGCTGATGGCCATTACTACCATGCCTGTAATTGCGGCAGCATGAATGTATTCGGCACCGCTCCAGTTGGTGGCTGGCTTAAGGGAGTTAAACAGGAGGAGGATGATAGGCAGGGAGCCACGCACCATATTAGGCACTGTGGTAGCGGCTGTAGCCCTCAGGTTAGTGCCGAAGTGCTCTGCTGCCATAGTTACGAACAACGCCCAGAAACCCGTAGCAAACCCCATGAACATGCATATGGCATACATACCGGTATTGGTGCCATTGGCCTGGTTAAAGTACAGTATGATGCTGATGATGGTAAGCGCATAGAAAATGTAAAGGGCCAGCTTGCGGCTTTTCAACCAGTTGCTTACGAACCCTATCAGCAGGTCGCCGATAGATATGGCTACATAGGCCAGCATAACAGCTTTGCCCGGGTCCACATCGCCCTGAAGGTTGAATGACTTGCCGAACTCCTTAGAAAAGGTAATCAACACACCTATTACGTACCAGGTGGGCAGCCCTACCAATATAGCTAACAGGTATTTTTTAAAGCGCTTGCCGCTGGTAAAGAACATAAAGAAGTTCCCTTTAGCTACCTTGGACTGCTGCATGTTTTCGTACATGCCGCTTTCAAATACGCTTACGCGCAGCAGCAGCAGGCACAAACCCAGCCCACCGCCTATAAAGTAGCAAATGCGCCAGTTGTCAAAGCTATGGGCAATAAAGTATGCAGCTACTGCACCCGTGAGCCCTATGCCCGCTACTATTGAGGTTGCCTTGCCCCTGTCTTCTTTCGATATGAGTTCGCTTACCAGCGTAATGCCTGCGCCCAGTTCGCCAGCCAGGCCTACGCCTGCTATAAAGCGGGCCAGCGCATACTGGTTTACAGTTTGTACAAAGCCGTTGGCGATATTGGCAAGGGAATAAAGGATGATGGAGCCAAAAAGCACGCTTAGCCTGCCTTTCTTATCGCCCATAACGCCCCACAGTATGCCCCCTAAAAGCAGGCCGTACATCTGTATGCTGATGATAAACTGCCCGTCTGATGCCACAAGGGCATCGGTAAGGCCAAGGCCTTTAAGGCTTTTTACCCTTATGATGCTGAACAGCAGGAGGTCGTATATATCAACAAAATAGCCAAGGGCGGCTACTATAACGGGGATGCCGAGTAAACCTATGGCTTTGTTTTGCTGCATGGTGGTGTGCTGGGGTGTTGTTATTAATTACCTACAGGCGGCACTGTTTTGCTTTTGCCGAAAACCATTTTGAATATTACCGGGGCTGTGGTGATGATGATAATAGCGATAACTATCTTATCAATATTATGCTTCACAAATTCGTTGCGGCCCAGCAGGTAACCAGCCATGGTCATACTAAAAACCCAAGCCAGTGCGCCTATAATGCTGTAGCTGATGAATTTCTTGCGGTTCATATCCACTATGCCGCCTACCAACGGGGCGAACGTGCGCACTATAGGCAGGAAGCGGCCCATTATGATAGCCAGGGTGCCGTTCTTTTCGTAAAAGTTATGGGCATCCTTAAGGTGCTTTTGCTTGAACAGCCAGGTATCCTTCCGTTCAAACCATAGATGGCCCGATTTGCGCCCAAACCAGTACCCTACCATATTACCGACTATAGCCGACAAGGTGATAAGGGACATCCAGTATGCAAGGTTCATAGCATCATTGGCAAATGGTGCAGGTGAATTCGCGATGATAATACCAGTAATAAACAGTAGGGAATCACCGGGTAAAAAGAAACCAACAAATAAACCAGTTTCAGCAAATATTATGAACATGACAATATACAAACCACCATGGGTAGTAATAAAGTTCATGAGCTTGTCAGGGTCAGCGAGCAGTGTCTTTAATATATCAAGTATTTGGTGCATAATATCGTTTGTTGGGGTGAAAATAGAAAAAATAAGCTAACGATGTTGGCTTACATGGGTGGTTACCCGTTAATTAAGTGATAAAATGAAGGAAGCACAACCTAGCCCCTCTTCACTTTGCGCCTCTTTTTTACAATTTTTTGTACTTCCCTGAAGCATATTGAAAAATACCAGATACCCACTGCTACCCCGGTTATCATTAAAATAGAATCAAATACCGAAAAACGGGTAGGCCCCTTGCCTAATATAACTGTGAAGTAACGCTCCGCAATGTGCGTCATAACGTAGTTATAGGCGAACAGCCAGCCTACCAGCAGCATCGCAGACAATGCGCGCTCCAGTTTTAGCTTGCCGGAAAACTTAAGGAAAAGGTTGGCAATAAAACTTAATACCTGCCACCTGATAAGCATAAGCATGGCCGAATGATACTTAGTGCCCCTCCTGTCAAATACGTAAAAAGCAAATATAATTAAGATAGTCTGAATGGCAGGGTCTGCTATTTTTATTATCCTGGTATAGTCAATGGGTTCTTTCTTTCTGCTCATCAGGCTCAAAATTATGTGCTAAAGTATCAAAAAATACACAATCATTTACACATTGGCGAGTTAAGGTTAAATTTACGGCATGAAAGCAATGATTTTTGCCGCCGGTTTAGGCACCAGGCTAAAGCCTTTTACTGAAAATGCACCTAAAGCACTGGCTAAGGTAGGCGATAAAACCCTGCTTGAACGCAATATCAGGTACCTGCAAAAACACGGCATCTATGAGGTAATTATAAATGTGCATCATTTTGCTTCCATGATTGAAGATGCGCTGGCTGCTGCGGACGGCTTTGGCAGCAAAGTAACTGTATCGGACGAGCGGAATGCAGTGCTGGAAACAGGCGGGGGCCTGAAAAAAGCAGCCTGGTACTTTGAGGGCGAAGCCGCTTTTGTGGTAATGAATGCAGATGTGCTTACCGACCTTAACCTGGGGACCATGGTAGCTGCCCATAACCCGGCTACTACTACGGCCACCCTGGCAATATCAAAAAGGGGGTCGTCAAGGCAGCTATTATTTGACGATGGGATGCAGCTTTGCGGATGGAGGAATAATGCTACCAACGAGGAAAGGATAAGCCGCCTAACCATCACGCAAAACCCATTTGCTTTTTCAGGCATACAAATATTATCCAATGCTATTTGGGACGGCGCACCCTTCGAAGGTAAATTCTCTTTAATTGACCTATACCTGCATGCCGCCAAAACAAAAACAATAAAGGGCTATGACCATAGCGGCGGCATTTTTATTGATGTAGGCAAGCCCGAAAGCCTTGCGGAAGCAGAGCGGTTGGCCTCCATCAACATTTTTGGTTGAGCACTAAGGGATATCTATTTTTTCGCCATAAAACTTAGCTTGCTTGTTCAGCAGCAAGTCGAGCATCATTTTTACACGGGCCAGCTTTTCCCTTATAGTTTCTCGTATACGGTCATCACCATCCGCCGAGCAAAAGGCAACTGTTTTAAGGCCCTTGTTGTTGGCTATGAATACTGCCCGTTGGTTATGGAACGTTTGCGATATAATAGTAAAACCGGCTTGCCCGAAAATATCCCTGCACCTCAGGATGCTATCCAGTGTGCGGAAACCTGCATTATCCATGATAATGTGGTTAGCGGGCACCCCCCTGGCAATAAGGTCATCGCGCATAAGCGCAGGCTCGTTGTAGTACTGGGTACTGTTGTCGCCACTCACTATGATGTAATCAACCTTGCCAGCCATATAAAGGGCTACCGCTGCATCAATGCGGGCCTGGTAATACAGGTTTATGATTTGGCGGGCTTTATCCATGTATTTGGCTGTTCCCAGCAATAAACCCACCTTGTTTTTAGGTATTTTATTTACATCGTAGAATAGCTGGCTTTTGGTTTCTTTGTTTACATAGTAGTTAGCAACCCACATGACTGAGATGGCCAATATACCCATAACAACTAATAACCCCGAAAGCCGTTTTACCATACTAAGTATAAAAAAGGATGCGTAAGGTACGTAAATACTGTATAATATTCAATTGGGCAGTGCAATGACACCCGTCACTGCACCCTATCTATGCCACCCAAATGTTTGGGGTGCCCACTATAAACTATAAAAAGTATTTTTGCACAAAATAAAACGATTAAATGACGCTTTCTGCCCAGTTAAAACATGCCGTTACCATTGCCCTCACTGCTTTGTTCCCCGATGTGGATGCCAGCAGCGCTACCATAACTATAAACCAGACCAAGCCCGAATTCAGCGGCGACTATACCGTGGTTTTATTCCCTTTTGTGAAACTGCTGCGCATGAAGCCCGATGCACTGGGCGCACAACTTGGCGATTACCTTGTTGCCAATACAGGGCTTTTCAGCAACTATAGCATTGTGAGCGGCTTCCTGAACCTGGAAGTAAGGGAAAGCGTATGGGCATCGTTCCTTACTGCTAATTTTAATGATACACATTATGGCGAAAAAAGCGCTACCGCCCACAAAGTGATGGTGGAATACTCATCGCCCAATACCAATAAGCCGCTGCACTTTGGCCACCTGCGCAATATCTTCCTGGGGGCTGCTGTGGCTGAAATACTCAAAGCAACTGGCAACGATGTTGTAAAAGCCAACCTCATAAACGACCGCGGCATCCATATATGCAAGTCTATGATTGCATGGCAGCACTTTGCCAATGGTGCCACGCCTGAAACAGCAGGCATGAAGGGCGACCACCTGGTGGGTTATTACTATGTAAAATTTAATGATGAACTGAAAAAACAGGTTGCGGAGCTGATAGCAAGCGGCGTTGAAGAAAAGGCTGCAGAGAAAGAAGCCCCTGTGATGCTTGAAGCACAAGAGATGCTGCGCAAATGGGAAGCGGGCGATGCTGAGGTACGCCACTTATGGGAAACCATGAATGGCTGGGTATATGAAGGCTTTGAAAAGAGCTATAAGCAACTGGGCGTGTCGTTTGATAAAATGTACTACGAAAGCAATACCTACCTGCTGGGCAAAACAATTGTAGAAGAAGGCCTGCAGAAGGGCGTACTCTTTAAAAAAGAGAATGGCTCGGTATGGATAGACCTTAAAGAGGATGGGCTGGATGAAAAACTGCTGCTGCGCGGCGATGGCACATCGGTTTACATAACGCAAGACCTTGGCACTGCCAAGTTAAAGTATGATGAGTGTAAGCTGGACCAGTCGCTGTATGTAATTGCTGACGAGCAGAACTACCACATGCAGGTACTGAAGCTGATACTTAAAAAACTAGGCGAGCCTTGCGCCGATGGCATACACCACCTTTCATATGGCATGGTGGAACTGCCAAGCGGGCGTATGAAGAGCCGTGAGGGCACTGTTGTTGATGCCGATGATA
>CANBTK010000171.1 GCA_947372365.1 Flavipsychrobacter stenotrophus
CCAGCAGGTGGCAACTGGAAAACGATTCGCTGCTGGTGATGGAAGAACTTACCGGAAACGAAAAAGGCACAAAGACAAAAATGGAAATAATAGCGCTCAATGAAAAAGAACTGAAACTAAAATTCAAGCAGGAAAACTCATCTAGCACAGTTACTTTTGTAAAATCCCAAAAATAAGGGCCGCACACATTATCTTTGCCCCTAACAAGGCGAGAGCATAAATTATATATTAAGCAGAAAACATAACTACAATGCGTACAATAGCTTTAAGACAGGCATTAAGGGAAGCAATGGAAGAAGAAATGCGCCGTGACCCGAGCGTATTCCTGATGGGTGAAGAAGTAGCCCAATACAATGGCGCTTACAAAGTAAGCCAGGGCATGCTTGATGAATTTGGCCCTAAAAGGGTTATTGATACCCCCATAAGCGAACTTGGCTTTGCAGCTATAGGCGTAGGCGCGGCTATGAATAATACCCGCCCTATTATTGAATTCATGACATGGAACTTTGCCGAACTGGCTATTGACCAGATAGTAAACCATGCCGCTAAAATGCTGTCTATGACAGGGGGGCAGTTTACATGCCCTATTGTTTTCCGTGGGCCTAACGGTTCGGCGGGGCAGCTGGCTGCGCAGCATTCACAGGCTTTTGAGAACTGGTATGCTAATATACCGGGGCTTAAAGTCATCTCTACTGTTGACCCCTACGATGCCAAAGGCCTCATGAAATCGGCTATCCGCGATGGCGACCCGGTTGTTTTCATGGAAAGCGAAACCTGCTATGGCGACCAGGGCGAAGTACCTGAAGAAGAATACCTGATACCTATAGGCAAAGCAGCCGTAAAGCGGGAAGGCACTGATGTTACCATCGTTTCTTACAACAAAATGATGAAGGTAGCTATGGCCTCAGCCGACGAACTGGCCAAAGAAAATATCAGCGCTGAGGTTATTGACCTCCGCACCATACGCCCACTGGACTGGGAAACGATTGTTAATTCGGTTAAAAAGACCAACCGCCTGGTAATTGTTGAAGAACAGTGGCCTTTCAGCAGCATAGGTTCTGAAATCGCTTACCGCGTGCAGAAAGAAGCGTTCGATTACCTGGATGCCCCTGTGCGCCGCATAGCCAGCGCCGATGCCAATATGCACTATGCGCCTAACCTGGTTGCCCTGTACCTGCCAGATGTTACCCGCACAGTGAAAATGATTAAAGAAGTAATGTATGTAAATAAATAATTGTTTTGGGCGCACGGTACAAACGTGCGCCCAAAACAATTTTTCTATTATCTGAAAAACTCCTAATTTCGGTAATCAATTATCGAAACCTTTATTTTGCTTGAACTGCTATGAATAATACGATGTATAATAACGGTACGCAATGGCAAACCAATGAGGAAACCGACCTTGACGTACTGGTTGAGGAAATCCATAACCTGATTGTTTGGAATGACGAGGTCAATACATTCGATTGGGTAATAGAGTCATTAATAAATGTTTGCGGCCACACCGAGCAACAAGCCGAACAGTGCGCCATGATTATACACAACAGTGGCAAATATGCCGTGAAAAGGGGTAGTTTCGATATGCTGCGCCCGCAGGCTGAAGCCCTTATAGAAAGGGACATACAAGCGACTATTGATTACTGATAACCGGCTGCGCCCCTATACCACACAAAACAATTATACAATAATATTATAAACAACTATCGCATGAAAAAGACTTTCTTTGCCATCGCTGCATTTGCATGCGCAACCATCATTTCCCCTGTATTTGCGCAGGAAGCCAACAAATTAAACCCTGGCGATGCCCTTCCTGCAAAGGATATGCCTGTTAAGAACGTAATTAGCAATAGCGATGTTACCCTCAATAGCAAAATGGCAAAAAACGGGCTGCTGGTCATGTTTTCCTGCAATACATGCCCATTTGTAATAAAGAATGAGCCTATCATACAGAAAACAATACAATATGCTGCATCTCATAATGTAGGCATGGTCGTTGTCAATTCCAACGAAGCTAAGCGTGATGGCGACGATTCGTATAGCGAAATGCTGAAATACGCTACAAGGCAGCACTATTCTGTGCCGTACCTTGCAGACGACAATTCTAAACTGGCTGACCTGTTCGGCGCCAACCATACGCCTGAAGTTTTCCTTTTTAACAACAAAGGCATATTGGTTTACAAAGGGGCCATGAACGATAACCCATCGGACCCTACGAGCTACAAAACAATGTACATCAACAATGCTATAGATGCTGTTGTTGCAGGCAAAGAAGTAACCCCTAAAACTACAAAATCAATAGGCTGCAGCATCAAAAGAAAAGCCTAGCAAGGGCTTCGCGGCGCGGCATTGTACATATGTAAGTGGCTGAGGTAGCCTATGTTAATTCAACTGTGAATTAATAATAAAATAAATTTTTGCCATACTTTACAATTTAGTAATTTTGGGGTAACATTGTTTGGGGTACTTTGCCCTGCTAAACTATTTAAGTATGCTTGAAAAAATTTACAATAAAAAATATATAACCCTTTTAGTTGCCCTTTTTATTACGCTTACCCATACCGTTTCTGCTCAGTTAACAATAGCACCGGGCTCCACAGCGGCTTTGCTGTCCAATAAACTGGCCGGGCCGGGTATCACTATTATTAGCGACACCTTAGTTTGCAACAACGCAGCTAACGGCATCTTCAGGTCTGTGATTGCTGCCGGCAACCCTATATCTATAGATAGTGGCATTATCCTTTGCACTGGTTCAGCATCCGCTGCATCTGGTTCGGAGCCAAGTGTTACATCTACCAGTTTCAGTAGCGCAGGCGATGCCGATGTTACTACACTTATGGGCGGCGGTGTGAGCCGTGATGCCTGTGCGCTCATTATTACATTTGTACCTAAAGGCGATACAGTAAGCTTTGATTACCAATTCGGGTCGGAAGAGTACAGGAGCGCAACATGCGGCCCTTATAACGACGCATTTGGCTTCTTTATTGCAGGCCCTGGCATATCTGCAACCTACCCGGGTGTTAACATGGCGCTTGTACCGGGCACAAATATCCCGGTTGCAGTAAACAGTATTAACAGTGGTACTGCAGGCACTTGTAGCGGCTGCGCTTATTCTAACTGTACATCTATGGGCAGCGGCTCGCCGTTCACAGCATATTTCGTTGCCAATTCCGGTGGCACTATTGCTTCTTACAGGGGTTACACCACCAAGCTCACTGCAAAGCATTGGGTAGTGCCTTGCGATACTTACCGCATTAAGCTGGTAATAGCTGATGGCGGTACCACCGCAAGCCCCAACTACATTTATGATTCCGGCGTATTTATTGCTGCAGGTAGCCTCAAAACAAACTCATACCACTTTGACCACGCCAACCTAGGCCACATGATACTGGGCTATACTAACGCTGTGGTAAAGGGTTGCGGTACCGATTCGGTAAAAATAAAGAGCACACGCCCGGCGGCAGTGCCTACCAAACTCTACATTACTTATGCCGGTACAGGTGTTGCAGGTGTTGACTATACAGCCTTGCCCGACTCGGTAACGCTGGCAACCGGCGATACGTCTTTCGCTTTCCCTGTATTGGGCTTAACAACTGCTGCTGCTGGTGTTAAAACCATTGTTGCTTACCTGAGCTCATCAGCATTATGCGGCATTATTGACACTGTAACTATCAACCTGATTGACCACCCTACAGTTTCCATACTTACCAACGATACTACCGTTTGTAACGGCACCCCTGTACATATACAGGCTACCACAAGCACTGGCCTTACCTATGGCTGGTCGCCCGGCACGTACCTCGATAACCCATCCTTCCTCAACCCTATTGCAACCCCTACTGCAGTTGGTGTAATGATTTATACCATCACTGCTACCCTACCTGGGTCGCTATGCCCGGCAATCACCAAAACAATTACCATTACTACGGTAGAACCCACTGTAACTGTACTCACCGCCGACACCACTGTATGCCAGGGCGCATCATTTACCCTGCGTGTTGATGGGCCTGACAGCCTTATATATAGTTGGTCGCCGGTAACTAATTTAAACAGCGCTGGCGTAAAACAACCCGTTTTCAACCCGCAAGCTACTACAACCTTTACGCTCACTGCATCTATCTTAGGTACTACCTGCAAAACGCAAAAGCAACTAAAAGTTACAGTAATACCTACCGATTTCGTCATCACTACTTTCGATACTTTCTTCTGTACAGGCGCTACACTATACCTGAACGGAGTGGTGAACCCACCAGCTTCTACCTACACTTACTTATGGACAGGGCCTGGAGGTTATAGTTCGCCGTTGCTTAACCCTGTTATTACAACTGTAACAGCAGGCAACGAGGGCACGTACACCCTTACTGTTACCAATTCTGGCCTTTGCTCTGGCACGGCCATGGAAAAAATCGTTATCTACCCTACACCAGAAGCTACAGTATTGGCACCTCCTATAGAGCTTTGCCAGTATTCGCCAGCATTGGCTTTGGAAGTACCCGGCTATGACAACCTGATGTGGTATTCCTCTTCTACCGACCCTAAGCCTACTGTTTTCGCGCCATTGCCGAGTACCGATAGCGTAGGTGTGTTTAAGTATTATGCCTCGCAGATTTCGTTTAAAAACAACTGCCTGAGCGAAAGGGTTGCGATAGATGTAACCGTAAAATCATGCTGCACAGGCAATGTGTTTGTGCCATCGGCCTTTACCCCTAACGAAGACGGCAAGAACGACGTACTGCGGGTGGTAAGGACATCAGATTATGCCCTGAACGACTTTACCATTTATAACCGCTGGGGCATGGTAGTGTTCCAGTCATCAGGCGAAAAGCAAGCATGGGATGGCACCTTTAACGGCCAGCCAGCCGACATGGGCACTTACTACTACGTAGCTATCATCACTTGCAAAAACTCGGATAAAAAGAACATTACCCTGAAGGGCGATGTAACACTTATCAGGTAATTTCCAGTTGTTATTTTCCGGCAGGCAGTACGCCGCAGTGTATAAAAAATTTACAAAAAGGCTCCGAAATTTCGGAGCTTTTTTGTTGAATTTCCATTCGCGATCAATGAAGTAGCAAAGGAATTTTATACTTTTATAAAAATTGAAAGTATGATTATTGAAGATTCAATAAAAATAAAGAACTACAAATGTTTTGGTGAAGACCCACAAGGCTTTGACAAGATATACCCTATAAACATTATCATTGGGAAGAATAATTCGGGGAAAAGTAGCTTAATTGATTTGGTAAAGTTTATTGTCCAAAAAATTGACATTCAACAACTAAAGGGAAGAAATCTTTTACCTCCAGAAATACACGCTACAAAGATCTTGGGGGAAGAATTACGTTGTTTTCAAAAAAACACGAGAGGTGGTGACATTCCCTTTAACAATCATTTCGATTATGGCCAGACTCTCTTAGGAGGTAAGGTGACGTATAGTTTCCTCAAACCTAACGTGAAGGAAATATTACATATGGAAAAGCCGTTAATCCCCGCAGCAGAATCCTACAAAAGTTCTATTGCGAGCAACATTAAAGTTCCAATTGAGAACAAAGTATTCTTACAGATAACAGCAGAAAGAGACATTGTGGCGGAACCAGAAACAAACAATAGCCCAATCAGCGTAAACAAAACCGTTATTCGAC
>CANBTK010000172.1 GCA_947372365.1 Flavipsychrobacter stenotrophus
AGCGTGCTGAAACAAGAAGGCACTACATTGCTTATGATAAACAGCGTATGTGGCTGCTCGGCAGGCACTGCCCGCCCGGGTGTTGTAATGGCAGTACAAAATGCCAGCAAAAAACCTACCAGGCTCACAACCAGCTTTGCAGGTTTCGATGTTGATGCTGTAAAGCAGGCGCGCACTTACCTGTTGCCTTACCCTCCGTCATCGCCTGCCATAGCCCTGTTAAAAGACGGCGTGGTAGTACACATGATAGAAAGGCACATGATAGAAGGCCGCCCAGCGCAAATGATTGCTCAGAACCTGATGCAGGCATTTGAAACGTATTGCTAAGGTGTAATAGCCTGTGCAACCAATACTATTAAAATTATTAAGCCGGGGCACATGCCCCGGCTTTTACATTCTATAAAGTACTGCATAACTATTATGCCTGCAGTGCATACTCTTTAATTTCATTGTACAGCGTCCCCCTTTCTACGGGGCGGCGGCCTACGGCATGTATCATGTCGCAAAGCTCTTCTGTACTGAGCGATGGATTTTGCTCTTCTGAGCCAGCCATGGAGTAAATTTTGGTAGTATCGTCAATAGTGCCGTCAAGGTCGTTTACACCGAACGAAAGCGTAAGCTGAGCCGTTTGCCTGCCCAGCATAGGCCAGTACGCCTTCAGGTTGCGGAAGTTATCCATAAACAGGCGGGCTATGGCATAAAGGCGCAAATCTTCTACAATAGAAGACTCAGCGATGTGCGACATATCGTTGCCTTTGTTACGGAACTTAAGCGGTATAAAACAATTAAAACCACCTGTTTTGTCCTGCAACTGGCGCAGGCGGCTCATATGGTCAACCCTGTGTTCGTATTTCTCAACGTGCCCGTAAAGCATAGTTGCATTGCTGTGCATGCCTAGGTTATGTGCTGCCTCATGTATAGCTAACCAGCCAGTGCCATCCACCTTGTCAGGGCAAATAATATTGCGGACATCAGGATGGAAGATTTCAGCGCCACCGCCAGGCAATGACTGCAAGCCAGCTTCGTTAAGCTTTTGCATACCTTGCTCGGTGGTCAGTTTGGCTTTGCGGAACATATAATCCAGCTCCACTGCGGTAAAGCCTTTCAGGTGCAAATCAGGCCTGTGGGCACGTATGTCTGAAAGCAGTTCACAGAAAAACTCCAGGTTCATTTTAGGGTGTACGCCACCCACTATATGTACCTCGGTTACCGGCTGGCCATCGTACTTACGCACAATATCCATCATCTGCTGCTTGGTAAGTTCCCAGCCTTCGTCTTTGTGGGCATAAAGGCGGGAGTAAGAGCAGAAGTTGCAGGTAAAGACGCATACATTGGTAGGCTCTATGTGGAAATTGCGGTTAAAGTACACCTTACCATCATGCAGCTTATCAGCTACATAGTTGGCAAGTGCGCCCAGGTAGCCCAGCTCCCCTTTTTCAAAAAGAAGAACGCCCTCCTCTTCGGTAAGGCGTTCTCCGTTTTGTACTTTTTCTGCAATGTGCAGTAATTGTTTATCTAAATTAGATTGCTTGAATACTTCTGAAAGGTTAAGTGGCTTTACCATCATTATTGTAATAAAATTTTCCGTGTAATGCTTCCGGATGCAAAGTTACAGGTAACAAAGTAAATACCCTTGGCCATTCCTGAAAGATCAACAGAAAAATTACCGTTTTTAACATTACTGCAATCAATTTTCTGTATTTGCTGGCCAATAGTATTGGTTACAACAACTTCGTTAAGCGGGCTACCCTGCTCGTTGAAAGTAATATTAACCTGTCCATCGGTTGGGTTAGGGAAAATGTTCAGGTTGCTGTTGCCTTCTACTTCTGAAACCTCAGCTGGCCAGTTTAACAAAGAAGGGTGCTGTGTAAGCGTAAAATTCTCCGCTGTTGTTGAAAATACCTGTGCTTTCATAACACCTACCTGGCCTACAGTAAACATATGCATAGCTTTGTCATCGGTATAGTCCATGTAGTCAAGGCAAGGGATACCAATTGGCTGCATAAGGGTAGCGCCATTCATTTTGCACGCATCATAAACAGTACCGCCAGTGATGGTATAAGTTGGGTTGCCGAAAGTCTGGTCTGACTCCGGAGGGGTGTCAGCAATACCGTCATCGCGGCCTGTTGACATCCAAGGGCAGTCGCCATTGTCATCGCCCCAGGTATGGTGCAGTTCAAAGAAGTGGCCCACTTCGTGAGTAAGTGTCCTGCCAAGGTCATAAACGCCACTGCCTGCATAAGCATCGGAAGTGTTCACCCTTTTGCCAAAAGCATCATAGCTCACACACACGCCCATCTGCGCATAAGGGATAGGGCCGCCGCCAGCAGCTGTTAATGAGTAGGGGGTTGCAACGCCCAGCAGTGTTGGGTTATCGGAGAAATAGATACACCAGATGTTGAGGTAAGAAGTTGGGTCCCACGCATCAAGGCCGCCGCTGCTTAAGTGTTTAGCCGAACCGTAATCGAAAGTAGAGCCCGCCACAAATGTTGTAGTTGTTGTTTTTATTTCATAGCCATATGTCGCGTGGCCGGCAGGGTCGCGGTGCGCAGGGCCAAATTTAATGCCTGAAGACGCATATAACGGCTTCCAGCTACTCGGTATCAATGTGGAGTCTTTATTCTGCCTGTTGTAGTCACGGTTAAGTACAGCCAGCTGTGAGTCAACACGCTTGGCAACACCTGCAGTGCCACCAAGTTGTGCCAGCTGCGTAGAATTGACTATAATATGGAAAACCACCGGGATAGTGGAGTAAACAGTCGTTGTTTTGCCAGAAGTATTAGCCAGTTTTTCCTGAGCATAATAGTTATCGGCTTCCTGTTGCAGGTTGGCTGTGCGCTCCTGCAATTTGGCAGCAAACTCTGGGTTGGTAGCTGCTATGTGGTTTTGTATGGCTACAATCCCACACTTCCTTTGAGCAAATAGGGTTGTGCCCCATACCAGGAATGAAGCACCAAGGATTAAAGATTTTTTCATCAATTTTTTGAGTTTAAAATTACTAATACAATGAGATGACGTTGTTAATTACCTGCATATTAGGGTATTTTAGCGAAGAGGCAAAATTTGACAAGGCCGTGGCCTTCAGCCACTAACCCAAAGTTAAAATCCTTATTTCCTGCTGTTTATTTCATCACGTATCCTTATGGCCCTCACATAGTCTTCCTGCTCCAGTACCTGTTGCAAAAGGGTGTTGAGCTCATCAAGGTTCAGCTTTTTCATTTCTGAATCGCCAACCTCGCTGTTGCTTACATGTACCGGGCTGCCTTTTGATTCGCCGGATGGCAATATCTGCCCTTCCGTCTGCTCGATAGAAAGGCCCGCAGTTTCCATTATGGTTTCGTAGGTGTGTATCTTGCAGCCAGCCCTTACTGCCATAGCCAGGGCATCTGACGTGCGGGAATCAATTTCGGTAATATCGCCATTGTTATTGCAAACCAGTTTGGCGTAAAATATACCTTCTTCCAGTTTGTAAATTATAACTTCGGTAAGCTCTACGTTGTATGCAGCCATAAAATTGGCAAAAAGGTCGTGCGTAAGTGGCCGGCTTGGGTGCATGCGCTCTAATGCTACTGCGATTGCCTGTGCCTCGAAACCGCCTATTACTATGGGTAACCGCCTTAATCCGTTAACCTCCCCCAGTACCACCGCGTAGGAATGCGTTTGGGTAATATTATGGGACAGCGCTACAATTTCAAGTTCAATTTTTTTCATTACCTGTTTCTCTTGCAAAATATTTTAAGTGTGCTAAGGTACTGAATTTTATAAAAAAACCTTTTAAAAAAATGATTGTAAAGTACCGTGTACACAGCCGCTTTACATTGCGGGTACAAACACGCATTTGCGATTTGTATATAATTTGTTTTAAACAGGTAATTTCACGGTTAACATTTTCAATAGCAAGGGCACAATCCCCTACTCCTTCCCTGCAATTACAATTACAATTTCGCCCTTGGGTGGGTGCGCTTCGTAATGGGCAGCCAATTCGGCAAGGGTGGCTTTATTCGTCTCTTCGAACATTTTGGTAAGTTCACGGCAAACAGCAGCCTGCCTGTCGCCACCAAAAAAAGTAACAAACTCCTGTAGCGACTTTACCAAGCGGTGCGGAGATTCGTATAAAATAATGGTACGTTCTTCTTCTGCCAGTTTTTTCAGCATGGTTTGCCTGCCTTTCTTGGGGGGCAGGAAGCCTTCGAATGCAAAACGGTTAGATGGGATGCCCGATTGCACCAGCGCTGGCACAAATGCAGTAGCGCCCGGCAAGCATTCCACAGGTATATTATTTTTCAGGCACTCCCTTACCAGCAAAAAACCAGGGTCTGATATGCCGGGCGTACCCGCATCGGTTATCAAAGCGAATGTTTTGCCCGCCTTCATCTGGTCAACTAGGTGAGGCACTACTTTGTGCTCATTGTGCTGATGGTAAGGCGTAAGGGGTTTCTGTATATTATAGTGCTTTACCAATACCGAACTTGTACGGGTATCCTCGCACAAGATGCACTCCACATTCTTCAATACGTCTACCGCACGATAGGTAATATCGCCCAGGTTGCCTATTGGTGATGGAATGAGGTAAAGTGGCATAGCTGTATATTCAAAAATAAAATTGCCAATTCCAGGATATCTTCCAATTCCCATTTTCAGGGATTGGAACTCTTCACTTTGAAATTAGCGGGGTAATTACCCTTCAGTAATGGTAAAAGTAAAGGCTTCCATTACCTGGTTAGCCAGTAGTTTTTTGCAAGCATCAGTAGTTGCCTGCTCCGCGGCAGCGGCGTTTGCAGCTTCAATAGTTAAAGTAACATGCTTGCCTACCCTCACATCCTGTACTTGTGTGATGCCCAGGTTGTGCAGGCTATTGCTTACAGCTTTACCCTGTGGGTCCAGCAATTCCTTAAGCGGCATAATGTTAACGTGTGCAGTGTATTTCATTTCTGTAATTTTCAAATATTAATTAGTAGCGGCTGTATCCTCGGGGTATTTGTAAACAAGCGACAATACCACATACAGCAAAAAAGCAAAGATACATGACGCAAGGCCTAAAAACGGGAACGAAGCGGCTGTTAGAACTACAAGGGTAAGCTGCGGCCAGCTATTAGCCAGCTTCATATTGCGTGGCACCATCTTAAAGAACTTTACCTTAGATACCATAAGCCAGCAAAGCAAGGCTATAAACAAGTATAACGACCATTTATAGTGTTCATGAATAAACAAAGGCAACCTCATGCGGCCTTTCCATAAAATAAGAGGCAAGGCACCAACAAAAAGCCCTACTGCCGGCGTTGGCATACCCACAAAATAGTATTTCTGCTCGCCGGTTGTATTGTTAAACATTGCCAGCCTTAACGCCCCGAAACAAGCTATAAGGAAAGCGGGCGCCATAGAAAGCATACTGGTATCCAGTGCGTTAGCCTGCTGCATAGAGGCATCCCAAAGGATTTTAAACATAATCATAGACGGCGCTACGCCAAACGAAACGAGGTCGGCAAGTGAATCAAGGTCTTTGCCTATAGCCGAATGTACATTCAGCATCCTTGCGGCCATGCCGTCGAACATATCGCATACCGCAGCTATGCCTATAAAAATACTGCCGTAGTACAGTTGCTCTGTACCCATTATCCATTGCAA
>CANBTK010000173.1 GCA_947372365.1 Flavipsychrobacter stenotrophus
TGAAAGCCCTGCAAAAAGACCCCAACAATGCTACCGGCCTTTTTAACCTGGGCAGCGCTTTGTACCAGAATAAGAAATACGACTCATCGCGCAAGGTAATGGCATCTACCGCTAACGCACTAAAAGATAAAAATGGCAAGGCTGCCGCCAACTACAACATAGGCAATACCTATATGGCCCAGCGCAACTGGGATGAAGCCATTAACGCTTATAAAAATACCCTGCGCAATAACCCACAGGACGCTGATGCCAAGTACAACCTGTCGTATGCCGAGCAAATGAAAAAGCAGGACGACAAAAAAGGCGGCAAAAACGATAAGAAAGACCAGAATAAGGATAAAAAAGACCAGCAAAAAGATAA
The DNA here is from genome assembly GCA_947372365.1 of Flavipsychrobacter stenotrophus. Classification (GTDB taxonomy): domain Bacteria; phylum Bacteroidota; class Bacteroidia; order Chitinophagales; family Chitinophagaceae; genus Flavipsychrobacter; species Flavipsychrobacter stenotropha_D. The sequence continues at coordinate 362 of CANBTK010000173.1, forward strand.
ACAGCAACAGGACAAAGACAAAAACGATAAAGACAAGGACAAGCAGCAAGGCCAGCAGGACCAGGACGACAAAAACCAGAAGGACGACAAGAACCAGCAGCCCCAGAGCCAGCCCAGCAAGCTTTCGCAGCAACAGGCCGACCAGATACTGAATGCGCTGCAACAGGAAGAAAAGAAACTACAGGACAAGCTCAAGAAAGAAAAAGCTATTCCGCTGAAACTGGATAAAGACTGGTAATGCCCATTGCGGCCAGCACATAATAACATAGCCCACACCCGCAAAAGTGTGGGTTATTTTTTGACAGCCAGCCCCACTACCAACATACCCTCTCCCCAAATACAACGCCCTTTATTTATAGAAATCAGCGCAGTAAAATTGGTCGCACAACACACCGCCTTTCAAAATGCTTTGCAGGAATTACGTGCAGTGGTACTGCAATTGTACAAGCCTATCGTTTTGCATTTTTCGCTGTTTGTATTTTTTGTGTGCATGCACAATCACAAAACATGTAGTGCAACCAGTAAAATTGATTGCGCTTAATGTACAAGCAAAAATCAAAGTATACTATTGCCCTTTTGGCCACTAACCCACAGTTGCTAACAACTTATCAACACTCCAAGATATTTTTTGCAAAAAAAATCGGAATAATTTTTCTACTGGAAAATTTCTTTCTAATATTGTGTAGGGATTGTACTTACTAACCCATCCTTATAGAGTCCGGCAGCCACAACCTCGCCGGACTTTTTTTGTGCCCTGAAACATAGGCGGGGTGGAGGTTTCAGCAAATTACAAACATGCACAAGTACTACATTTTTTACAAGCCGTACCTTACTATTTCGCAGTTTTCACCCGAGGGCGAAAAGGTTACGCTCGCACAACATTTGCCTGGCCTTGCAAAAGATGTTTACCCTGTTGGCCGCCTCGACCATGATAGCGAAGGCCTGTTGTTATTAACAGACGATAAGGCGCTCACCAACCAATTACTTAACCCTTCATTCGCACACAAGCGCACCTACTATGCACAGGTGGAAGGTGCAATAACACCCGAGGCTATAGCGCGCTTACAAAATGGTGTAACGATATCTATTGATGGCAAACAATACCTCACCAAAAAAGCAGGGGCAGTATTATTGCCACAAGAACCTACACTACCTGAGCGCAACCCACCTATCCGCTTCAGGAAAAATATTCCCACATCGTGGGTAGCCATAACACTTACCGAAGGCAAGAACCGGCAGGTGCGCCGCATGACGGCAGCAGTAGGTTTCCCTACATTGCGGCTGGTGCGGTATTCTATTGGTGCCGTTACTATAGATGGGTTGGAACCAGGTACTCACCGCCTTTATAATGATGAGGTAAAACGGTTGCTGCTGGACTGATTATTTTCTTGGTGCTTCCCTTGCTATTACCCCTTTAAAAGCAATGCCCCTTCATTGCAATAGCCTTGGCAACACTAAATGAAATTGGCACTGTTGAAATAAACGGCTACCCTATATCAACTACCCACCGCTGGCCATTTCAAGTATTTTCGTTTACCGCATTTTTATTTATGCCCGCAGCAGCACACACTCAGGCAATTCCATATCAATTTGGGCGCTTGCAGCAACATTGCATGCCGGCACCACATATTGATGGCTATGTAAAAACGGTACCGGGAAAAATGTTTTTTTTGCAAGCGTTAGCGGTTGCGCCATCGCCTGTAAATGCACCTCAGCAAGGCAATCAGCTGTTTAAAGGGTGTTAGCGCATAATTAATATTGCACCTTTTCAATTAATAATGGTTACTATTCGCTAAGTATAGCTATTTTTGCGCCGTATATCAATTGTGATTATTCATGTTTAACCTAGTACTATTCGGGCCTCCAGGAAGCGGAAAAGGCACCCAATCTGAAAATATTGTCAATACCTATAACCTGCAGCATATATCTACAGGCGATTTGCTGCGCGATGAAGTAGCCCGCCATACGCCACTGGGCGTGGAGGCGCAGAAATACATGGACCAGGGCATACTTGTACCTGACGAAGTGGTAATAGGTATGATAAGCAGCAAGATTGACGAATCGCCAGATGCCCGTGGCTTTGTATTCGATGGCTTCCCGCGCACCCGTGCACAGGCTGAAGCATTGGACAAACTACTGGAGTTTAAAAACACCAAAATTGACCTGGTACTGGCGCTTGACGTGTCGGAGCAGGAGCTTATCAAGCGCCTTGTAGGCCGTGGCCTTACATCTGGCCGCAGCGATGATAACGAAGAAGTGATAACTAAACGAATAAAAGAGTACCGTTCTAAAACTGAGCCAGTTGCCAGCTATTACGATGCATACGGCAAATTGGAAACAGTAATGGGCAACCATCCGGTTGATGAAACCTTCAAACTATTATCCAAAAATATAAATAAGTACTTACTACCGGCACTATAGTGGAGAGAGGAAATTTTGTTGACCATATACGTATTTTCACCCACTCCGGTAAAGGAGGGGCAGGTAGTTCACACTTTGCACGCACCAAGTTTAACCCACAGGCAGGGCCTGACGGGGGCAACGGTGGCCGTGGGGGGCATATCATATTAAGGGGCAGCCATCAGCTATGGACCCTGATACATATGCGCTATTTCAAAAACGTTATAGCCAAAGATGGCGTTAACGGCAGTAAAAATAAATGCACAGGCGCCGATGGCCCTGATATTATACTGGAAGTACCACTGGGCACTATTGCCTATGATGAGGAAACCGGCGATATAGAAGCTGAAATACTGGAAGACGGGCAGGAAGTAGTATGGGTACCGGGCGGCCGTGGCGGCCTGGGCAACTATAACTTTGCCACATCGACCAACCAGGCACCTGAATACTCCCAACCCGGCGAGCAAGGGCACGAAGGCTGGAAAGTACTGGAACTGAAAATACTTGCCGATGTAGGCCTTGTAGGCTTCCCTAATGCGGGTAAGTCAACCCTGCTGTCAGTAGTAAGCGCAGCCAAGCCTAAAATTGCCAATTACGCCTTTACAACGCTGGTACCCCAGCTGGGTATTGTGCCCTACAGGGATAACCTCTCGTTTGCCATGGCCGACCTGCCGGGTATAATAGAAGGCGCAGCCGAAGGCAAAGGCCTTGGGCACCGTTTCCTGAGGCATATAGAACGCAATGCAGTATTGCTCTTCCTGATACCTGCCGACAGCCCGGACCATGCCAAAGAATTCGATATATTGCTCAGCGAACTGGAACAATATAACCCTGAATTGCTGGATAAGGAAATCATTATAGCCATAAGCAAGTGCGAAATGCTGGATGAAGAACTTAAGGAAGCGATTGCAGCTACATTGCCGGAAAATATCCCGCACCTCTTCATCTCCTCCCTTGCCAGCCTCGGCATAGTGGAATTAAAAGATGAACTGTGGCGTGCCCTCACGTGGGAAGGCGACGAAGGCGAATAGAAATTTTATAAGTGATACTTTGAAGGGGCGCATTTTTTGCGCCCTTTTTTATGCTGCCTAACGCCGGGGAAAAGCCAATCCGCTATAAACTATAGCACGAATTCAAGCCCACCACCATTTTTGGCGCGAAATTTGCAGGGTAGAAGGGTGTGGCCAGCAAGATAATTTTAGCCCATTATACTATTGCTAACCACAAAACGTTCATCTACTATTACGCATTTAAACTCCAGAAAGTATGAAAATTACCAAAACCCTGCTAACAGCCCTGTCTGTTACAATCATGTTTGCTTCGTGCAAAAAAGAAAGCAACAATACTACTGTGGCCCCGTCACACAGGGCATCTATAATGTTTATCAATGGCTGCGCGGGCACCACACAGGCCAGTGGCTCATTTTCTGGTACAGTAGTTAGCGGAGCTACAGCAGTAAACCTGTTTTCCTCCAGCGGGTATCAGTACATAACGTTAGATACACTCTACCCCGCCGTGCCTATTACATTCAAAACAACATCTGGCACGCTGCTCAAAGACACTACCTATGCCTGCATTGAAAACGTACATTACACGGCATTGCTGGGTGGCACGCTGGCAAAGCCTTCTATTTCTTTTACAAAGGATGAATTGGGTGGCATGACGGGCGGCAAAGCCAAAATAAGGTTTGCCAACCTTACCGGCGACTTACCTAATGCGGCTTTTGAATATGGCACTACAGCACAGTTGAATCTAATTTTCAGTGGGGTAAACCCGTCGCAGATAACCAGCTTCGCGGAAGTGGACCCGGGCACAATGACCTTCTGCGCATATGACCCGGCCAACAAAACTGCAACTATACGTTATTTCGGGCTACGGCAGATTGAAGGAGGGAAGTACTATACGGTATTCCTTTCCGGCACGGCTACAGGCACCGCCAATTACAACTTGCAGCTTACACAGGTTGACAATACCCCTTAACGAAGCATGGGAATACGCGAGGAATATATAAGGCTAACAGCAGGCTACAGCCAACTGTTAGCCTTATTACTTAAAAGGTAACGCAAAGCCCTTTTATAACCGCACCCAGCCTTATGGCATCGTAAATGCGTGGCTCACTCGCCCCCTGCTCCTTAACCGACTGCTCGTGCGATGTAACACAGCGCTCGCAGCCATTTACTGCCGATACTACCAGGCTTATCAGCTCAAACAGCCCTTTACCCATGGTAGGTGCCATCATAACACTCATCCTTAGCCCGGCAGGTGTTTTATCGTAATACTCATTGCCGCCCATATAATGGCGGAAACGGTAAAAAACGTTATTGACGTTCATTATAGAAACGCAGGCATGTGTTTCAGAAAGCTCTTCTATAGTTGCACCTTCCTTTAGCGCAAGCGCTCCGAAAGCTGAAATAAGCGTTTTATTTTTTTCATTTATGGCAACTGCCTTAGCTATCAGGTAGGCCTCCTTTTTTGTGAGGTTTTTCGCTGCCAGCAAACCCGAAACATTCAGCTTCAGGTCGCGCAGGTATTTGCTGTTTACCGCCGCAAGGCTGCTCAGCCCGTCCGACACGAATGATGTATCCACACCCAGGTCCTGCAAAAAACTGGTGACGGTTTCATTATTTATTCCTGCTTCCATTCCAATAAAATTAGGTTGGTTTCAAAATGTGTACAATAGAAAAAGGTGTGCAGCACCAAAAGGCCTGCACACCTTTACTCTTCGTAATATATTGTTTTGTGTACCCTCGCCAGTGGCAGGGCATTGAAATATTACTATCCTACTGCAGGCTCCAGTGTTTCTTCGCCCTTTACCCAGTTACATGGGCAAAGCTCGTCGGTCTGCAATGCATCCAGTA
>CANBTK010000174.1 GCA_947372365.1 Flavipsychrobacter stenotrophus
GCAACCGGCCCCTTAAATGACCCTGCAATATATACGGTGCCAGGCTTCCCTACGCTGATAGCTGTTACATAGTCTTCTGCATCACTACCCGCCTGCCTCGCCCATACAAAGGTGCATGTAGAATCATATTTTGCCAGGAAGGCATCCGTTGTTCCGGGCGAATAATTATGTAACGTTTGTGTGCCGATAACCAAATCGGGGATGGTGTGGCTCCCGAAATAACCAGCCAGGTATATTTCGTTGAGCGAGCCTACGCCTACTGAGTAATGTATGAAATCGCAACATGCATCTGAATAAATCTTACTGATGTGGCTGCCATTGCCTGCCGCATCCAGCTTTAGCAAAAAGTGCTTCCAGGTATAAGCGCCGCCCGTACTTGAAATGGGTGGTGCGTAAAGGTTATTCCCATTAGTGAAACCAGTGGCATAGATGTTACCTGCCACATCAAGCGCAATGGAGCTGATGATTACAAAAGTATAGGGCTCGGAATAGATTTTTTTCTCCCACATCAGGTTGCCCGTGCTGTCATACTTCATCACCAGCGACTCATAACGGTCGTATAGGCTGGTTTGCAGTGTATCGTGGCCAATCACCATAGTGCCTACGAAATAAGTAGATAGCAAGGCTGCGCCATCGCTGCCTGTAACAACTGAACTGCTGTAGGTTTCGCCGCAGCCAATAGTGTTGTAAGCGGTATCATAGCTCTTGGCCCAGTTAAATGCACCAGTGCCACTATAGCGGGCTATAAAGAACCTTGTGCAGGCATGGTTATAGAAAGTAGTAGCCCCCAATGTTAACGATGGGGCGGTAAAATTACCCGTTATAAAAATAGCCCCGTTGCTATCAGCGGCAACAGCACTCAGCATATCATCGCCCTTACCGCCTTCCCGCCTGGCCCATATAACATTGCCTAAAGAATCGTATTTAACCAGAAAAATATCACTAGTGCCTGCACTGTCATTTACCAATGTGGTACTACCAAAAGTGATGCTGGCGCTGTTGAAAGTGCCACCGACATAAAGAGAGCCATTAGCGCCTACGGCAACTGATTTGCCTATATCGCCAAGGCTTCCACCTGCTCTGTTGGCGAATTGCCACTGGCCAAAGCTTCTGCTATGGCACAACAAAAAGAAAAATGGCAGCAGTACAAAAGAGAATTTTTGCATTATAATAACCGCACCCTGAAAGAAAACGCTTTACATAAACCGCAAAGGTGCGCCCTCAAAAATACACAAACATTATAATTGATCGGAAAATTGCAGAAACTCGCTTCAACGTAGCTTTTTATAAAATCGCAACCCACAGGCAGGGTTACTGCAAACTGCCATGCAGTAAAGTAAAGTAAAGTAGCAACTGCCAGCAACAAAAAAATGGCTATATTTATTTAAACCAAAATCCACCATGCATGAATTCATTAGTAACGCAGATAGTAAAAAGGACTACCCTCCGGAATAAAACGGGCAGCGAAAAAAAATTTACCAGCCATGAACTGGCTAAGGGCTGGTGGGAGTTTAAACAAGCTGCAAAGCGCTCAGCCCGTGATACGTTTTCCATAATTATAGGCATATTTTCAGCGGCATTTGGGTTTAAGGGCTTCCTGCTTACTAACCATTTTATTGATGGTGGCGCTACTGGCATTTCCCTGCTTATCTCTTCGCTCACCCACATACCGCTTTACATTTTGCTGCTGTGCGTTAACGTACCCTTTGTGTTGCTCGGTTACAAAGTGATAGGTAAAACATTCGCTATAAAAACCGCACTGGCTATATCAGGGCTGGCATTGGTGGTGGCTACCGTCCATTTTCCCGACATAACTAAAGACAACCTTTTAGTGGCCATATTTGGCGGCTTCTTCCTGGGTGCTGGCATTGGGCTTTCAGTAAGGGGCGGGGCTGTGCTTGATGGCACGGAAGTGCTGGCTATCTACATAAGTAAAAGGGCAGGTGCTACTATTGGCGACATCATTATTGTCATTAACGTAATTATTTTTTCTGCTGCAGCCTATTTTCTTTCCATGGAAATAGCGCTGTATTCCATGGTTACTTACCTGTCGGCATCAAAAACGCTCGATTTTATTATTGAAGGCATTGACGAATATACTGGCGTTACCATCATATCGCGCAAACCTGAGCAGATAAAAACCATGATTATTGAAGTGATGGGCAGGGGCATTACTATATACAATGGCAAGGGTGGCTTTGGCAAGTCTGGCCAGGTAAGCGATGTAGATATTGTATATACCGTAATAACGCGCCTGGAGCTGAACAAACTTAAAACCGAAATAGAAAAAATAGACCCCAACGCATTTGTGGTGATGAGCAGCGTGAAAGATACCAAGGGAGGTATGATAAAGAAAAGGCCACTGAAGCATTGATGGGTGCAAAGAGCGCCCTACCTTGCTATTTCCGCCAGTTCTTTAACTTTAGCCAATGCAATAGGAAATTTCCCATTCAGGTAGGCGGCGAATTCTTTCACTACATCCATCTCAACTACCAAATGAGTTTGCCCGCCGGCAGGGCTTAACGTATAGTTTTCGAATGCACCAGCCCATTGCAGTGCCCGGGCACTGGTGGTGTCTTCCACGCCATTATTGTACTCACCCAAATGCTGTATTGACATTAATTCGTAAAGGCGGTTTTCTGCAATACGCGAAACCATACCCCTCCCTTGGCCATCCAGGAAAAGGGCTTTACTGCCTGCCTGCCAATCAGTTTCCACACGGGAGCCTTCGGCAAAGGGGGCTGTCCATAGCGGATAGGTTGCCGCACCCCAGAGTACATCCCAAACTTTTTCGCATGGGGCATTGATTACTGTGCTAAACTTAAGCTTGTCCATCGCTTTTAATTTTAAGTGCGTTGAGGTGCAAATATAAAAAGCCGGCACCGCTCACCACATACATAAAAACGACAAAAGCAGGGGGCAAAAGCGGCCAGAAAACCATCACAGCCTGCTACTTAACCATTGCTTTTACCTGCTCGTAAAACTGTGCTACCTCGGGCTTATTAGCCATAAGCTGTTTAGCCTTTTCAAGCGGCTGTAATGCTTCACGGTACTTGCCTGCTGCGAAGTAGCAGTTACCCAGGTTAAACCACATCTCGCCTACATTGGGTGCTGCTATGGACCCGTATTTGAAGGCGTAGATAGCTGAGTCAATTTTGTTTTCAGCCTTACATTTATTGCCCAGCCCAAAGAAATACTTACCTGCTATATCTAGGTAGCGGTTTACATTCACCTGGTTTGGGGTGTATTTGCGCACTGTATCCCAGTCGCTCACAGCCTGCGCCTGAAAGCCCATATTGAATTCACAAATACCCTTGTTTACATAAGCAAAATAATGGGTAGGGTTTATCTTTATTGTCTGGCTGAAAAAGGCAATAGCCTTATTGAACCACTCCACCCTTTTGGGGCCTTCGCCTACTTGCTTCGCCAGCATCATGCAGGCTGCACCAGCATTTACGTTTACAAGGGCACTGTTAGGCGACTTCTTCACATCGGTAAGGAACAACGTATTGTTGTTTTTCCAGTCGGGGTTGCGGCCAAGTGTTACGTAGGCACTCAGTACTATAAGTACAGCCATTACCGTGCCTACAACGGCATTGCCGGCGCTGCCAGCCTGTAGTTTTTGGTATATCAGATAGAGTAACGAGGCTATAATTATGCAGAAGCCAATGGAAGAATGGAACACAAGCCTCTCGCCCATTGGCGCGCCAATATTGAAAAACAGGTTGCTGATAAGGGCGAGGTTCACCAGGTAAAATGCCAAAGCAAAACCAAGGAAATGCCTCTTAAATATAAACCAGCACATACCGGCCACCATGCCCACATGTATGGCCAATGACAACCACACTTTAATATCGCCGAAATTGCTGTAGGGTATCTGGTTATAGGAGTAATCGGCAACCAAAGGATAAGGGGCAAAAAGCAGTTTCAGGTAGTCGAGCAATATGGCTATAACTGACGCCAGCTTTTGCGAAGCCGTTGCATAGAAATACGGGTTATTCATAATATCCTTTTCAGCCCCTTCAGCAGCGTCGGTAATGGATACACGCCTGAATAAAATATAGATAACTAAAGGTATAAGGTAGGGCAGGAATTTCTTTAAGCTGTTTTGGATGCTTTCCTTACCGAAAATATAAAACGATAGTGGCAACAACACAGCCAGCAATGCCGCATATTCTTTCGATAGCAGCGCCAGGAAGAAGAACGCGCAGCCCCAAACCAAATCCGTAGCCTTTTTGGTAGCCAGGTAACCGAATGCTTTAATGAAGGTGAGCGAAATAAACAGCACCGAAAGTATCTCGTCACGGCTTTTTACATTGGCTACCACCTCGGTATGCAGCGGGTGTATGGTAAAAAGTACTACCGCCATAAATGCCAGCAAAGGGTCGTCCGGAAAAACTACCCGCCGCAAAAACAACAGCAATACAATAGCTGCAAGTATATAAAGCATTACGTTAACAAAGTGCCGCATATGCATATCCCTCACCAGTTTATGCTCTAGTTCGGGGGTGCGGTCAGCGGCAGTATTGGCATTTTCAGGTTCGGCATTTACCCCAAATACCTGCTGCTCTATGGCAAACGATATCAATGACAGCGGCCTGTAACGCCCACCGGCCAGCTCATTGCCGCCATTGCGCTGTTCCAGGTAGCTTTGGTAGGCATCGTGCGTCATTATGTCGCCAATGCCAACAACCCCTTTTTGCACATAGGCATTATCTACAATGGCCATCATATCATCGAAGGCATATTCGTTAGACAGGCTATTGGCATAAAAAACAAAGCCAATAATAGCCAATATAATGGCCTGGGTACGGAAATCGAATAGGGAATATTTATGAGGTTCAGGCTGGGGCTGGGCAGCACTGGCCTTAGCAGCAGGTTCCTTTTTCTGCTCAACGGGATTTATGCCTTTGTTACTATTTTTTGCCATAGTTGTGTAATCAGTGCTAAAAATAGTGATAAAGAGTTATTGCCGGAAATTATTTGGCCTTAACTGTTTAAAACCTGGCTGTTCAGCTTGGCCCCCATCAAATAATATGGGTATACTGAAACAGTAAATAATAAAAATAAATGGCAACCCAATACAACCTTTACTAACTGAATTATACGCACCTTTACCACCGGGCCGCATGCCGGCCATTTATGATAACCAACTCTTAGTATGATAGTACAGTTCAACACCGATCATAATATTACTGCCAGCGAAACCATGAGTGCCGGGGTAATAGCCCGTATAACAGACGAATTAAGCCACTACAGCAGCCATATAACCAGGGTGGAAGCCCACCTGACCGAAGAAAACGGCCATAAAGAAGGCGTGCATGACAAACGCTGCGTGCTGGAAGCCCGTGTAGAAGGCCATAACCCCATAGCAGTAACCAACCATGCCGGCAACAACCATGAGGCAGTAGGCGGCGCGATAGATAAATTAAAATCGGCGCTTGAAACCGTGATAGGCAAAGCAAGGAACCATTAAGTAAACCCAAATTTTATTGTACTTACAACAAGCCCCAATCCCTTGGGCCTGGGTTCCTGTGCGTAATTGCGTAACTTTATAAGTATGAAAAAGTTAGCGCTTTTCCTGGTTGCCGCATTATTGGCCAGCCCT
>CANBTK010000175.1 GCA_947372365.1 Flavipsychrobacter stenotrophus
ATGCCATTAACAAAGTACTTACTGGCACTGTAGATAAGCCTTATATCACCTTTAGTTCGGACGACGGGCTATGGAACAACCTGAAGGCTGCTGAGATACTGAATGAATACAACGCCAAAGCCTGTTTTTTCATAAACCCGGGCATAGTGGGTGTTACGGATACCGATAAAGTAAAGAAATATTGTGTGGAGCAACTCCAGTTCCACCCCGTAAAGTTTATGAATTGGGATGAGGTGGGGCTGTTGCAAAAACAGGGCCACGAGATAGGCAACCACACCATGCTGCACATGAATGTTGCGGCAGCAAGCGAGCAACAAATAACCGATGACCTGGGCGAGTCGCTGCAAATACTGCGCAGGCAGTGTGGCAGCGGGGTGGGGCACTTCGCATTCCCGTTTGGCCGGTTCTTCCATTTTAGTAAAGTGGGCAGGAAGGCCGTTTTTGAAACCGGGCACACCTCATGCGCTACTGCCGAAAGGGGCTGCCACATAAACCCGGCCGCACCCATTACCGCGCCGGAACTATGCATACGCAGGGACCATGTGGTGCTGGGCTGGGATATGCGCCACATCATGTACTTCCTTGCCAATAGTGCCAAACAAGTTACTGCCCAAAACAATTATTACCCCGAATCTTTCCAATGAAAATAGCTATACTTTCTACTTCGCCCTACGGTACGCTGGGCCATCACCTGCCTTCATTATTCCAATGCAAGGATATTGAGGTAACCATGGTAATAGTGGCACCCGGCCTTGTTGCGAGTAAAAGCAAAAGGTACAAGAGGCTGTTTAAAAAGATACTGAAGATAGGCGTACTGGGTGCCATGAACGGCGTTAAGATGCGAAAATGGTACACGGAGGATATAAAGCAGTACACTGATATCGCCAATGCCGAAACCTTCTGCAAAGAGCATAACATACCCTTCGCCACAGCGCCTTCTACCAACAGCCCCGAAACACAACACCTGCTCAGGGAATCAGGTGCCGAAGTTGCCCTTAGCCTGGGCAATGGCTATATCAACCAGAAGGTTTTCAGCATACCCCGGTATGGCATGGTAAACATACACCACGAAGTTTTGCCTCAGTACCAGAATGCGCAAAGCATTATATGGGAGATTTATAATGGCTCTACCGATACAGGCTACACCATACATAAAATAAACAAAGAAATAGACAAGGGCGAGGTATTGTACCAGGAAAAACTACCCATTGTTTTCAGGGATACGCTGGCAGATACCGTAGCCTTTAATTACGCCCGCCTTTTCGATGCCTCGGCCAAGGGGCTGGTGAAGCTATTGTCCCACTTTGATGAGTATTACAGCAATGCTAAACCTCAGGGCAAGGGCACCTCATACACCACGCCATCATACAGGCAGTTCATGAAAATTGAGCAGCAGTTTAAGAAGCTGAAAGGGTAAGGCCAATCACTCTTCAAAAATACGCACAAGTGGAGTTGCCTTTGTGCATTCTCTTTGCGCTGCCTCTGCGTTCTTAGCGTTAAATTGCTAGATGCAGGTGTGGGTTGTCTATAAGGGTAAATTTTGATCAGTGGCTAGCAAAAAAAAGCGAACCACTGAAACAGGGGTTCGCCAAATATTAGTACTGTATTACAATTTATGCAGTCTGCTGTACATCAATCTCGCCAATAGCTTCCGCGATTTTGCTTTCCATTTCTTTGAAATTCATGTCGTTCTTCATAAAGGTTTTGCCTGTAACTACTTCATACAGCTCTATGTAGCGCTCTGATATCTGTCCAGCTATTTCGTCAGTCATTTCAGGCACTTCCTGGCCGTCTTTGCCCTGGAAGCCATTATCCATCAGCCACTCGCGTACAAACTCTTTTGAAAGTTGTTTCTGAGGCTCGCCAGCTTTCTGGCGCTCTTCGTAGCCTTCCATATAAAAGTACCTGGAGCTATCAGGGGTGTGTATTTCGTCAATCAGGTAAATGGTATTGCCTATTTTACCAAACTCATACTTGGTATCAACCAGTATCAGCCCACGGCCCTTGGCTATTTCGCGGCCACGCTCAAATAAAGCAAGCGTGTATTTTTCCAGCTGCTCATACTCTTTCTCGCTGATAAGCCCGCTCGATATGATTTCCTCACGGCTTATGTCTTCGTCGTGGCCTACGTGTGCCTTGGTTGTTGGCGTAAGTATAGGCTGCGGGAAAAAGTCATTCTCTTTCATGCCTTCAGGCATTGTTATGCCGCAAAGCTCCCTTTTGCCGCTTTTATAAGTGCGCCATGCATGGCCTGTAAGGTTGCCCCTTACCACCATTTCCACCGGATAGGTTTCACATTTATAACCAATAGTAGTATTAGGCAGCGGGGTACTTATTTTCCAGTTAGGCACAATATCCTGCGTAGCATCAAGGAACTGGGCTGCAATCTGGTTAAGTACCTGCCCCTTATAAGGGATAGGGCGTGGCAGCACTACATCGAATGCAGAAATGCGGTCGCTTACTATCATTACCATGTACTTATCGTCAATGGTGTACACATCGCGTACTTTTCCTTTATAGAAATTTGTTTGGCCGGGTAAATTCATGCGAATTACGATTAATAATTTTTTCGGGCTGCAAAGATAAGGCATATATTGATACAACGATTAGTTGATATTTAAATTTGGTTAGTTTGTTTCCCTAAGCTTAACACATGCCCAACAGGGCAATACCACCAATTAGTGTATCTTGCCACCCGTATGCAGTTGCAAGTTTTAGATGCAGCCTGGAAAGGCATCCTTATAGGTTTGTTCATGGCAATATCTGTAGGGCCTACCCTGTTTGCTGTTATTAAGTACAGTATGCAGCACAATTACAAAGCTGGCTTAGCCTTTGTGTTGGGGGTTTCCGTGAGTGATATTATGTACGTTACCATTGCCAACTTTGCGGTTTCGTTTTTAACCGAGCTGGGCAAGTACAGTAACTATATTGGCTATGGTGGGGCTGTTTTACTCATTTCGGTAGGGCTGTCCGGCCTGCTGCGGAAGATTAAAGCCCAGCGGCCAGGCAAAACCAATCTGGTTATAAGTGGTGGGCGCTATGTGCGCATCTGGTTTAGCGGCTGGCTTATCAATTCCATCAACCCCGGCGTTATCATCAGCTGGCTTGCAGCCGTAACGGCAACTGCTGGCAAAAGCGGCGGCTACCGTTTTGTCCTCTTCGGCATATGCCTGGGCATCATACTTGGCATTGATTTCCTTAAAATTGCCCTTGCCGAGCGCATCAGGCTACTACTTACTCCCCGCAGGATAATTTACACCCAGCGTGCGCTTGCTGGCGTTATTCTGGTACTGGGCGTTTTGCTGTTTATTAAAACTCTGGTTGCCAAAGGTTAGCAATGCAAGCAGCCAATCATCCACCATTTGGCTATTGTTTCTTTACCCGCTAAAGGCCTCGGGCGCGTAAATTTTTTTTCCGGCTTTGGTTCCTGCAATAAGTTTGTAAATTCACCTGATATTTAACCCCAATGTAGTTTTTGATTAAGTTTTTATTAACAGCATTTAATCTACATTTGTTATAATTATTAAGTAAAGGACTATGCTGAGATTCATGAAGAATAAAATACTGATACCGCTTTTAATAGTAAGTGCACTGGCTGCATTTTTTTCATTTAAATATACCGCAGGCACAAAACGGTCTTCGGAAGATAAGAGGAAGCTGGTATTGGAAACAGTGATGGCTGCAGTAAAACACGACCACTTTTCGCCCCGCCCTATTGACGATACATTTTCAACTCGGGTGTTTCATAAAGTAATGGATGTATTTGATAATGGCAAAATATTTTTCAACAAACAGGATGCTGCACGCCTGGGCGAATACGAGTTTAAAATTGACGACGAAATTAGGGTTAGTTCACTTGAGTTCTTCGATACTTTCGATGTCATTTACCAGAGGAGCATTGACAGGGCTGAAAAATACTATCCGCAGATATTGTCGAAGCCATTCAGCTTTAGTGCTGATGAGCGCGTAGAAGACAGGCTGCAGCTGGACCCTAAAAAAGATGAGTATGCTGATGGCGAAAAAGGCCTTATGGAGAAGTGGAGGAAGGTGTTGAAATTCAGGGCACTGGAAAAATATGTGGACCTTAAAGACGCGCAAGAAAAGAAACTGGTTGATTCGCCTAAGATGAAAACCAAGACAGATGTGGAGTTCGAAGCGCAGGCCAGGGAAGACGTAAAGAAGACCTACCAAAGGGTATTCAAAAGCCTACATAAGCTGAAGGATGATGACCGTTTTACTTTCTTCATTAATGCAATTGCAGGCGCACAAGACCCGCATACTGACTACCTGCCACCAGTAGACAAAGCCAGCTTTGAAACCATGATGAGTGGTAGCTTCTTTGGCATAGGCGCGCAGCTTAAAGAAAACCCTGACGATGGCAAAATAAGCATTACTGCTATAGTAACCGGCAGCCCATCGTGGAAGCAAGGGGAGCTTAAGGCAGAGGATGAAATTGTAAGCGTTGCACAGGGCGATAAAACTCCTGTTGATGTTACAGGCTTCGAAATAAATGATGTAGTGAAACTGATACGTGGCGATAAAGGGACTGAAGTGCGCCTCACCGTTAAAAAGAAAGACGGCACCATAAAAGTTGTACCTATAATAAGGGACGTAGTGAAGCTGGAAGAAACATTTGCCAAGTCGGCGATTATTAACAGCAAGAGCAGCAAAATAGGCTACATACGCCTGCCTGAGTTTTATGCCGATTTCAACCACACCAGCGGGCGCAGGTGCGCTACCGACATAATGGAAGAAGTGGTGAAGCTGAAGAAGGAAGGCGTTGCTGGCATCATTTTAGATTTGCGTGGCAATGGCGGAGGTTCGCTGGGAGACGTTGTGGAAATGTCGGGCATATTTGTAGGCAAAGGCCCTGTAGTACAGGTTAAAAACAGCAATGCCGCAGTAAACGTATTGAGGTCGCAGGTAACCGATACCGCTATTTATTCAGGCCCATTCGCTATAATGGTTGATGAAGGCAGCGCATCGGCATCAGAGATACTGGCAGCAGCCATGCAGGACTATAAGCGTGCTATAATAATAGGCGCTCCTACTTATGGCAAGGGGACTGTACAAAAGATGGTGCCGCTTGATGAAATGCTGAACCCAATGACCCGGATACAATTGCAGAATGGCGCTGACAGTGCTGACCCTAACATTGGCTCACTTAAGCTGACTATGGAGAAATTCTACAGGGTAAGCGGTGGCTCTACACAGCTTAAAGGCGTAGTGCCTGACATACAGCTGCCTGATGCTTACGATTATATTGATGATGATGAATTAGGGGAACGCCGCAACAAATCGGCACTGGCTTATGACGAAATACCAGCAGCTACCTACAACAAATCGAACAAGGTATATAGTGTGGACCAACTCGCTAAAATGAGCAAAAGCAGGGTAGAAGTAAACCCAATCTTTAAGCTGATAGAACAGAACAGCGAAGTAAGGAAGAAGAAAATGGACAACAATACTGTGGCGCTAAACGAGAAACAATACCGTAAAGAGCAGGAAGAAATGAAAGCCCTTAACAAGAAAATGGACGAAATAACCAAAAGTGCAGCAACCCTTGAAATGTCTAATATAGCAGCTGATAACAGCCGCATTAATGAAG
>CANBTK010000176.1 GCA_947372365.1 Flavipsychrobacter stenotrophus
TGCTTGCCATTATAGCGGCCATCCCAGCCACCTGTGCCTTCGTACACCATATTGCCGTAGCGGTTGTACACCCTAAGGTATTTTACGCTGCATGGGCCTATAAACTCGGGTTTGAAAATATCATTCAGCCCGTCGCCATTGGGGCTAAAAGCATTGGGCATAGCTACATCTGAGTGTTCCAAAACATGAACTACGATGGTGTCAGTAGCTTCGCAGCCAATTACGGCGGAGGTTACAACCACATAACTGAACACTCCAACTTCGGGGAAACTGGCTTTGGGGTTGGGAATGGTGTCGTTGCTCAGGTTGTAGTTGGTGTACCAACGGTATTTGGTGCCACCGCCAGCATGAAATTGCACAGTGGCACCTTTTATAACAGCCGTGTCTTTTCGCGTAGCGGCAAAAAGGCTGCTACAGTTTACCACTACCATCTGGAATTGCTGGTACACTCTATTGATGGCCACCCCTCCCCGCCACTCTATGCAGTTTACGGCCAGGAAATAGTTGCCAATCCTATCGGGCTTACCCGAAAGTATCCCGGTTGCCGGGTGTAGGTACATGCCGCCGGCAGCGCCCAATGGGTTTAGTGTGGTGGCTGGCAGCACATAGTTAACGCTATCGTAGGGCCCCGCAAGCGGGAATGGCTTTATGTAGGAAACGCTGGCTCCTTTCAGGACGTTGGCCATTTCGTAGCTTACCGAATCCCCGTCAGCATCTGCCGCCGAAAGGTCCATTGCAAAATCATCATTGATACAGGTTATTACCTGTGCATTGTACTTAAAAACTGCGCTGGTGTTTTTATTGATAGTGGGTGGTATTACGCAATAATAGGTAGCCCCATTATCAGCAGGGTTCACAATGTTTGCTGTGCTATTGGGGAAACAGCAGCGTTGGTAACTCACTGTGTAGCCATCAGGGCTGGGTGGCAGCACAAATTCCCTTTTGAATTCCCTTGCCAAAACGCAGGCATTATCGCCGCTTGTATTGCATGGGTTTAACGAATTCGGGGCCAGTACTGTGCTCGAAAAATAATTCACGCTTGTGTCCGCAGCTACAAGCTTATGGCTGGCGTTGCCATAAACTGCAATATAGGCGGGGTTATCCGTCATCGTTGCATCTGGCTGCCCGTTTTGGCAATCTGCGTATATAGTAAGTAAGACTTCATAACGCTCACCTGCCCCGGTAGCCCCCAGGTATTTATAACTCATTTTCCCGCCTATCATATGAGATGCCTGTGCAGGGATGGCTATTGCCAGCAGCAGCAAGCAGCCAAGCCATAGTATTTTGTGTAAAGGTGTGTTTGCCATTGTGGGTATTTTTTGAAGTGCCAATCAACTTACAACGTAAATTTAACAATATTAGTATAACAAGGCACGCAATAGCCAACAGTTGGGTGGGCGCCAGGGTTAGCTATAAGTTTACGCCGAGATAATATCCTCTACATTTTTCCTGATAGTATCGGCCATCCTGTCCATAGGCAGGTCGTTAGCATCATTGCCAAAAGGGTCTTCAATTTCTTCGGCAATAAGCTCAAGGCTGGCCAGCACATAGAAAACAAAACCCACAACAGGCACCAGCAGGTAGTGCAGGCTAAACGCCAGCCCGAGCGGCAGCGTAATAGTATAAACGAAAATGAATTTTTTGATAAAAGAGCTGTAGGAGTATGGTATAGGTGTGTTCTTTATCCTTTCGCAAGCGCCACATACGTCAAGGAATGATTGCTGTTCGTTATTGAGGAAGATGAGCTGCTCGCCCGAAATAACCCCATCGGCATATAGCCGCTGAATGCGTGCTGTTATAGTAGCCGCAATTTGCAAGGGCAGGTGCTTGGTATGGTCAAAATTCGGAATCTCGGGGTGCGGCTCGGTATCCAGTTCCAGCCGGGTGGCTTCAGCCAGCAGGTGTTTGCGCATGGCCCGGGCAAAGAGGGGTATTATTTTACGGAAGAAGGCCCGGGTAGCAGCATCGCCCACAGGCAGGAAGGCGTCTAGTTTAACCGCCAGGTTGCGGCTGTTATTAATGAGGGCACCCCATAGCTTGCGGCCCTCCCACCAGCGGTCGTAAGCAGTATTGGTGCGGAAAACCAGCAGCATGGATATTACGAAGCCCAGCAGCGTATGCAGCATCGTAAATTGCTTCAGTGGCGTAGTATCAGGCAGGTGGAGCCAATCAGTTTCTACAAAAACAACAACAGCGCTGTAGGCACAAACTAATATGATAACAGGCGTAAGCCTGCGAAAGGTATCTGCCTTTTTGAGTTGAAACAGGTTGAGCCAGTTTCGGTTGTTATAGTTAATCATAAGCCTGCTTTAGTGGTGTGGAATTGTATAAACAAATGTAACACAAAGGTTTTAGCTATCGGTAGTGCTGCGGTGCATCAATATGTTCGTTTGCAGACGGTACAGAAAGAGGGCTAAGGTAATGCTTAGCCGTTACTGGCGGGTCCACCAACCACCGCCGGGCAGTTAACCCTTCTTAGGATTGAAGGCCACAACTATGAAAGCCGGCATAAGGGATACCACCCGCGGCATGGGAATTATGAAACATTCCGCCCATACTGTGTAAGGCTACCGCTAAATAACACAAATACATTTGCTACTAAAATAAACTGTAGCAGATAATGGCAGAAAAAATATCCCTAAAGGGCCTTTGGCGCGTATTGAAAGATACTGCAATAGGTTTTTCAGATGATGGTATCACCAAAATGAGCGCATCACTTGCCTATTATACCGTCTTTTCAATGGGGCCATTGTTAGTGGTTATAATATCTTTATGTGGCCTCTTTTTTCAGCGCGAAGCCATTGAGGGCAAAATATATGCCATCCTACAGGGCTTTGTTGGAAAAGATACCGCAATGCAACTTCAGCAGGTAATAAGAAACGCAGGCGTGGGCAATAAAGGCACAATAGCTGCGGTAATAGGCATAGCCACACTTCTATTGGGCGCAACCACGGTATTTGCTGAGATACAGGACTCCATAAATAAGATATGGGGCATTAAGCCAAAGCCCAAAAGAGGCTGGCTAAAATACGTCCAGAACAGGTTCTTATCATTTTCTGTTATTATTTCGCTCGGGTTTCTGCTGCTGGTATCCCTTGCTGTAACAGCAATAATAGAAGCTGTGAACGGGCGGCTCAAAGTAGCTTTTCCCGAAATGGCATTGGTAGTTTTCTACATCATTAACCTGATGCTATCCCTGGGTATAAGTGGGGTGATATTTGCAGTTATATTCAGGGTGTTACCTGATGCCGAAATTAAATGGCGCGACGTTATTACAGGAGCACTTGTTACGGCATTTCTTTTTATACTGGGCAAATTTGGCATTTCGCTATACATCTCCCAAACCAACGTAGGCAGCACTTATGGGGCTGCAGGTTCGCTAGTTGTGCTGCTGGTATGGATATATTACTCTTCTATAATCTTGTATATAGGGGCAGAGTTTACCAAAGCATATGCCGTAAAATTTGGGTCGCCAATTCACCCCAACAGCTACGCCGTCACCACGCAGGAAATAGAAATAGAAACCAAATTGACTATTCAGGAAAATGAACAAGCCAAGTAATGGGCTGCCCGCAAATCAGCGTCGGGTTTTTTGCCAATAACAGCCCAACCCTATGCCTAATACCAGCCACCGCCATTGCGGCCATGATAATGTTTCTTTCGGTAAGTACCATTTTGCTTTTTAATCCTGTCGTTTTTTACGCTATTGCGGTACATCCAACCTATACAACCGCTAAACATAATTGACATCATTAACAAACCGGCTATTACAACCAAAGGGAGCCTACTTTTCATGCTTAAATATATTTAAGCGTAAAGTTAATATAATTAATGAAATAGCATGTTTGGTGGTAACAATTTTATACGGTTATAGGTGCGCCGTATCTACGGGCGTATGACTTCAATTGAACCACGCGCTAAAATCACTGGTATCCCAACTAAGGCTTAGTGTATGCAATCTGCACGATAATCTCATTTTCACGGTTCACAACATCCCATGGTGCATTGTAGCCCAGGTAGTTGAAGGCACCGATGGCCTGATAGCCCTTTTTCTGCAAGAGTTCCTTTAGCTCCTCTTCCTTTCTCTTGATCTTATCTTCCCCGGCAAAGCCACCAAACTTCAAAGCAGCATAATACCCCTCATCAGAATAATGGAATTTTATGCTCGTGTCATTAGGGTCCGGTAGGTCAGTCATCGTATAGCCTGATGGCAGCACAAAACTCATCTTATTGGCGGTAGCATTGCGTTCCATGTGCACAGGTGCGGTCATGGCAATTTTCTTTTCCGTCTTATTGCCACCAAAAATATAACCCGCCAGGGTGCGGAAGTTCTGGTTCCCACCGCGCTCTTCGCCATTGCGTTGGGTGGATACAGATGCCATTAATGCTTTAGGGTAGAAACGTATCTCGAAACCCTCTTCCTGTTTCACAACATCATATCGTTGCCTTTCTACCTTCTTATTTGCTGCGTATGACATGTAAGTGAATAATATAAACGAGATGACCACAATAATGATAACAACCGACATGATTTTCATATACTGCAATATAACCAAATTTCAGGCCACTACCTTGTATTTTCTATGTAGACGGGCTAATAGATGCGAGAAAATTGCAGGGCCTATATGCCATGTTCGGGCACAGCTACGCTCTGGGGCGTTCTTCACCAGTGCAGATGTTATTCGTGAAGAACATTAACAACGACTGAAACATTCTGCAGAGGTTGGCATTGTGTGGGCGTTTCCGCTAACAGTACCTATGCGGCTATCGAACGGTAATTTCCTTTACTATGCGCTCACCATCTGCAAGAGCAGCGACAAAATAGATGCCAGGCGGGACATGGAAATCTACTGCAGTATCCTTATTGGTGATAATAGTCAGCTCCTTTACTTTCTGGCCTAACAGATTAGTAACTATTATCTGCACCTCCCTATCGGTTGTGGAAACAAGGTTAAGTGTAAATGATCCGGTTGATGGATTAGGATATATGCTCATTTCTGCTTCCGTGGCAAAACCAGAGAATGTAGCAGTTGGTGAATAAGCTATCTTTCTAATCACCTGTGCATTTGAATCAGCTACAAAAATAGCTGTTCCGGCGACTTTTACAGAAACTACATGGCCTAACTGGGCAGCTGAGGCAGCCCCGCCATCTCCGCTATATCCGCAAGTACTAGTTCCTGCAATGGTGTTAATAATCCCGGCAGTTGTTACTTTTCGTATACGGCAGTTGTAAAAATCCGCAATTATCATGTTTCCTGATGCATCTATTGCGATACCATTAGGCCCATCTAATTTTGCAGCTGTAGCCGGCCCGCCATCACCACTGAAACCCGCAATACCGCTACCCGCCACAGTAGTAATGATGCCCGCTGTATCAACTTTGCGTATGCGATTGTAATAAAAGTCGGCGATATATAAATTGCCTCCGGCATCGAAAGCAATATTATTCGGCTTGCCGAGCCCGGCTGCAGTAGCTGCGATACCCTCCGCAAGTGATGTGCCTCCCCCGGCTACAGTACTAATATTATTTGCTGTGTCTATTTTTCTTATGATTCCACCATAGCTATATCCGCCGCCATCTGCAATATAAATATTTCC
>CANBTK010000177.1 GCA_947372365.1 Flavipsychrobacter stenotrophus
CGTTGTTGTAGCGCCAATACAAACAGTGGATGCGCCAGAAATAGTTCCCGCCGAAGGCGTTGCATTAATGGTAACAACAGCCGAGCTTAGTGCACTGCCACATGTATTGGTAACTGTGTAATAAATAGTATCTGCACCAACCGCCGTACCGCTTACTACGCCGCCTGAAGAAACAGAAGCGAAAGCACTGCCAGTATGGCTCCACGTACCTCCTGAAACTGACGAGGATAAAGTTGTTGAGGCGCCTACGCAGATGGTAGATGCACCTGTAATAGTGCCCGCTGAAGGCATGGTGCCACCAACTGTTATAGCGAAGGAAAGCCGTGCAATGCCGCATGAATTGGAAACAGCATAGAAGATTGTATCAGTACCCGCTGTAATACCGGTAACGATCCCCGCACCTGAAACTGTCGCCACTCCAGTACCAGTAGTACTCCAAGTGCCGCCCGGCACACTGGCTGTTAACGTATCGGTACCACCAGTACAAACGATATGGCTGCCAGAGATAGTGCCGGCGCCCGGTGCCCCAATCACATGCACCACCTTGAATGCAACCTGGTGGCCATATACCGTGTAGGTAACAGTATCGATGCCCGGAGTTAACCCGGTTACCACCCCACCCGAAACTGAAGCATGCGTATTGGTTGCGCCCCAGGCACCCCCGCTGATATGATTGGTGAGTGTTATAGAAGAGCCCGTGCAAACCGTGTCGGCCCCGAATACCAAACCCACCGTGTCTTCAATTGTATTGATGGCAGTATTGGTATAAACAGCTGGGTTATAATCGAAATAAATGCCAGCGGTGTTTTTGATTTCAGTTCCCGGTGCAAGGCTATCAAAAGGGACTATGTTGAAAGCAATATAGCCGATGCTGCCAATAGGGTCACTTGCGCTGTCAGGTAGGTTGATGTTGTCAAATTTGAACTTAACTACATTACCTGGGTACTGGTAAGCTAGTACAGATGAACTTGAACTGATTATCTGTAAGGTGCCGATATCGAGGTGCGAACTTATAGTGTCGTTAACCATAATATTGCGGGCTGCTGCACTCCCTGTATTCTGGAAATGAATAATATAGCTGAGTGGCGTGGAATTAGGGATGTAACCCGGTGCACCAAACCCTTTGGGCGATACCTGTTTTTCATTAGGGTCCCATGACGAAACAACGGGCTCCGTCCATGCATAAGTGTTGTTGGTGAGGTCCGGGTCAGTTATCCTGCTAGGTGCCACATATAACCTGTTTCTTATGGTGTCGTAAATAGTAGCAGTAGTATCGGTAGTTACTTTAACATAACCCGTGAAATCGAACAGGCTTGCGGTTGTTGTAAAGTGCCAGCGGAGGGTATCGCCTGAAATACTTGTTGGTGCAGGGCCGCTCCACATACCGCGGTACATAAGGTTAGTGTCGAGCACCAGCGTAACATCAGAACTTAGGGTATCGCACATGAAACCCCAGGGGTTACTTGACCAGATACCAATTACCCCGGTATCGCCCGGCACAAACCCCCAGCCCCAGCCAGATACCGACATATCCATAGCCGTAGCAGCAACACAGGTAAATGCAAAATCGTTTGTATAAGCTGTGCTTGCAGCTGGGGTAATAGTGTAAATACCAGTTGCCGGGCAAGATGGCGCTAAGGTTGCCCCGGCAGTGCCATAATACCCAAAGGTGCCGGTAGGGTTTGAAACTATAGTGAATGTGTCACCTACAGAGAGCGTGATATTATATGCACCTGTGGCATCGCACCAGCCATAGGTAGTATCGTGCCTCGATTGGTTGATAACCGCATACGGCCAGTGGCTGAGCTTTATTTCAGAGGTATCGTTAGTGCAATTGGCATTTGTATCTATGTAGAAAAAGCCCGAGATAGGCGAGCACCCATTGCTGACTACCAGAGGGGAAGTCATTGTGCTTGTGTCAGCCGTAACCCCACCCAGTGCAACGATCCTTGGATAGTAATTCCCCGGAACAGTATAAGTATGCGAAATGCTGTCAGAAAAATAAAATGCACCCACCCCATCGGTGTGTATAGATGTAGATAGATAAGTGGTATCGGTGCCATCCCCAAAACTTACCCTGAACGAATCAGACACCGCACTTGCATAGGCACCGCGCAGCTGGCAACGCGTTTTAAACACAGCCGGATAGGGGAAGGTACATAGCGGCGTTGAATAATAGTACGGATAGTTAAAATCGAGTATATTATCGATGTGACCGGCAACACTACAATCGTTCAGATAAGTATAAAAAAATGAGTAAGTTGAACCCACATAGTAATTGGGCTGGTATTGCACGGCGGCAGTGGGCAGCGCAATACCACTATTTGTTGTTAATTCCACGCTGTTTCTGGTATCGAATAAACCTGTACCAGTAGCCAAAATTAATGGAGTGTCATAGATAAATGTTTCCTCATAATGGAATGCATATATAGTATCTCCCCAAACGCCAATGGAAGGCACACTAGAAATGAGGCCCTTCCTAAGCACAATAGAATCAGCTATTGCCCCACGTGTGGTTGAATACCTGGCATGATGTATTTTGTAATACATAGTATCGGTACTAGTTGGCCTGCCCACAACCCATCCGTGCACCCTAACTCGCATCTGCGGCGGGTATACACAGGGAGCCGTAACTAAGGAGTCATTATAATAGGCACCATAGCCTAGTCCGCCAGAATAATAAGAGGAAGTATCTTCATAAGTAGATATATTGCTATATGGGGTAGTTCTAACGAGAATAGGAGTGTCTCCTATCACAATATTATAGTCATCCATTGTTGTTATCCGGTAATAAATATTGTATCGGCCAGGATAAGAATAGGTATGATTACCCATCCATGCGTAATTATTACCAAAGCCATATGTGGTATCTGTTCCTACAATATTTCTCCAATAAGGAAATACCCTGTCTTCAAAAGTACCATCACCAAACGACACTGATATGCGCACAGAATCTGTTGCTCCTGGTGCCCGAGTCAAAGTTCCATGCACACCATACGCAATGTTAGCTGGTATTGAAATCCTTGGCGTAATAAAACTATCGGATACACCGACAGTATCAATATTGTGATATTGCCTGTCTATTTTACATACTGCCCGGTCAAATAAACTGGTAATAAAAATGTTCCCGGAGGAGTTCATACAAATAGGCGCACTGCCCAACGACGTGGTATCGGAAGCGAATGTAGTGCCAAAAAAAGAGACAGGGGGTGCCGAAGAGAACGCGACCCCAGTTTCACATCCTGCTACTGTGTTAATGATGCCGGTTCTATGAGATATACGTTGAATTATTCCGTATTGCGATACATATATGTCCCCTGAATCATCTACCCAAAGCCCTTGAGGAGCAAGTGGTGCAGCAGTCGCAGGGCAACCATCGTTATACCAATCAACTGAATTACCTCCAGATAAAATAGTCAAATTCAATGCTGTGTCAAGTTTGTATAACAAACTGTTATCGGTATAATAAATATTGCCCGCATAATCTCCTTTGATAAATATACCGTCTAATCCGCTGGAATAAATCCTGAACCCACCGCAACCGGTGCAAACCACCGTGTCTATCAGTCCAGTCGCAGCAGAGACTTTATTCAATATATAATTATTGAAAAAATACAAATCGCCCTGTCTATTCACAAAAAGTCCGTTTAAGGACGAGAGAGCTGCAGATGTAGCCGGAACACCCATGGCACTGGAAGTTCCACCACCCGCAACAGTTGATATTATTCCTGTAGAATTATTAACCTTCCTAACTCTATTGTTATTAATATCTAATATGTAAATATTATCGGCGGTATCGGTTGCAAGCTGCATAAGCCCCCCTAAACTAGCGGTGACAGCAGGGGATCCATCCCCAGAATACCCAAAACTGCCACTGCCGGCGAATGTGACAATAATACCTGTGGAGTGATTAATCTTTCTAACCGAATTACAAATTCCATCAGATAAATACAAATTTCCAGACCCATCGCAGACGACATCGCTTACATTACTTACTAACGCAGATGTTGAAGGCCCTCCATCGCCACTACAGCCAGCAGCAAGCGTAGGGCTACCGGCCAAAACACTGATAATTCCTGACTGTCCATGTACATTTGTAACAGAAGTAAACAAGGCCACTAAGGCCAATAACAATTTAATGTAAGTTTTTTTCATAAGGGGTACAACTGATAAATAAAAATACAACTTAATGGCAATATTTCAAATTGATTATTTATGAACAAAATTTAGATTGCTCAATTGAGGGCTAAATTTGGCTAAATTTTATGCTCACTCATATAGAAAACCAATTCCCCTCCTTTCAAAATATCGTTGTGGGTAATAGTATGCCCCTCTATTTTTTTGCCATTAAGTAAGGCTTTCGATATGTAAACATTCTCAGCGCCCTGGTTAACCGTTTTGATGGTAAAAGTTTTTTCGTTTTCAAGATTCAATACCGCTTCGTTCACACAAGGGCTGCCCAACTGATATTCTACTGAGCCAGGGCAAACAGGATAAAAACCCATTGCGCTGAAAATATACCATGCGCTCATCTGTCCGCAATCGTCATTGCCACTAAGGCCATCGGGAGTAGGATGGTACATTTTGTCGAGTATCATGCGCACCTTTTTCTGTGCCTTCCATGGCTTGTCGGTCCAGTTGTAGAGGTAGGCTATGTGGTGGCTGGGTTCATTGCCATGAACATAATTACCTATTATGCCATCGCGGGTTATGTCTTCGGTATGGGCGAAGAAGCTATCGGGAAGTTGCATAGAAAATAAGGAATCAAGATGGGGTACAAAGCGCTTATTGCCACCCATAAGTTGTATAAGTGATGGCACATTATGAGGTACATACAGGCTGTAATTCCAGGTGTTGCCTTCAATAAAACCAGGTTCGTCGGTATTCAATACGTCAAATTCTTTTTTGAAAGTGCCATTACTCAGGCGTGGGCGCATGAATCCAGTACCCTGATCGAAGACATTTTTATAATAGCCAGCGCGCTCTTCGAATTTGTCTGTTTCTGACGAACCAAATTTCTTACAGATTTGAGCCATGCACCAGTCATCATAGGCATATTCCAGCGTCTTAGATACTGACGAGCCACTCATATCTTCTGGTACATAACCCAACTTTACATACTGTTCCAACCCGTCATTCCTGCTATTGGTAGCGGTAGTGTATGCGGCAGTAAAAGTAGCTGCATCATTTTGCGTAATTGTACCCTTTACAACCGCATCAGCAATTGCCGATACAGAATGATATCCAATCATGCACCAATTTTCATTCGCCGAATTACTCCATACAGGCAGCATATGCTCAGGGCTTTGCTGATAGTGCGCAACCATAGAGGCTATCATATCCGAATTGCGCTTCGGGGATATTACATTGAATAACGGATGCAGTGCCCGGTAAGTATCCCAAAGCGAAAATGTAGTATAGTTAGTAAAGCCTTCGGCTTTGTGCACATTGCGGTCCAGCCCCATGTATTCTCCGTTTACATCCATATAAATAGAGTTGCCAATAAATGCATGGTACATGCTGGTATAAAAGTTCTGCATGGTTTCCCCGTCCGCCTTAATCTCTATTTTATGCAGTTCTTTTTCCCATACTGCC
>CANBTK010000178.1 GCA_947372365.1 Flavipsychrobacter stenotrophus
GCTGTTTTCGTGGCATATCTGATAATTTTTTGGGGGCGGGGGGAATTAATGTTACTTTGTTGCCTGTTGGCAGCGGGGGCGGTAAACATTTTATAACATGAGTGTTTATACGCCCAACTCAATACTTTCCATTAATTTTGGCGTTTCATGGAAGCTATCATATTAGCAGGCGGCTTAGGTACAAGGCTACAGGGTGTTATTGGCGCCCAGCCCAAATGCATGGCTATGGTCAATGGCCGGCCTTTCCTCTCATGGCTGTTTGAATACCTCACCCGGCAGAAATGCACACGTGCTATACTATCGCTAGGTTACAAGCACGAAATAGTAACCGACTGGGTAGTTAAAGAGAACCTCCCTTTTGCAGTTGACTATGTGGTGGAGTCGGAGCCATTGGGCACTGGTGGCGGCATACAGCTGGCTTTGCTTATGGCGCAGGAAGAAGACGTGGTGGTGCTGAACGGCGATACCATGTTTAATATTGACCTGCCCGAAATACTGGCCTTCCATAAAAGCAAAAATACCATTACCACCCTTGCATTAAAAGTGATGCACCGTTTCGACCGTTATGGCATTGTAAATACCGACGAGCAAGGCTGCATAACTGCATTCGAAGAAAAGCAGTACCGCGAGGCGGGCATGATAAATGGTGGTGCCTATGTTATAAAAAGGGAAGCTTTTTTAGATAAAGAGTTCCCGCAGAAATTTTCATTTGAAAAGGATTTCCTGGAGCAGTATGTAGCGCAGCAGCCATTGTATGGCTATTGCAGCAGCGCTTACTTTATAGATATTGGCGTACCTGACGATTATGCACAGGCGCAGGAAGATTTTAAAACTTTATTTTCATGAAAATCGCATTGCTGGGCACTGCCCACCCGCTACGCGGAGGGCTTGCGGCTTTCAATGAGCGCCTTGCTTACGAACTGCAGGGGCAGGGCCACGAGGTGGTTATCTATTCCTTTTCGCTGCAGTACCCCTCATTCCTTTTTCCCGGCAGTACACAATATACCGACTCACCTGCACCCGAGGGGCTGAAGATAAAAACCGTTGTCAATTCCGTTAACCCGCTCAACTGGCTTTCGGTGGGCAGGCAGATGAATAAAGAGAAGTATGACCTTATTATAGTAAAGTACTGGATGCCCTTTATGGGGCCTGCTTTCGGCAGCATACTCAGGCTGGCTAAGGGCAATAAGCATACAAGAGTGGTATGCGTGGTAGATAACATTATCCCGCACGAAAAGAGGCCGGGTGACACCCAGCTCACCAACTACTTTATTAAAGCGGTGGACGCGTTTGTAACCATGAGCCGCGATGTACTGAAGGATGTGAAAACCTTTACCCCAAAGCCGGCATTCATTACCCCGCACCCGGTTTACGATATATTTAAAGAAGCGGTAGCCAAGCAGGAAGCCTGCAACAAGCTGAAGCTGGCGCCCGAAAAAAACTACATCCTTTTCTTTGGTTTTATAAGGGCTTACAAGGGGCTTGACTGGCTGCTGGAGGCAATGGCCGATGAGCGCATCAGGAAGGCTGGCATAGAGCTGATAGCCGCCGGGGAGTATTATGATAAAGCTATTGAAGCAGCTAACAATAAGATAATAACCGATAACGGCCTGCAAGATACAGTGCACCTGTTTACCGATTTTATACCTGACAGCGAGGTGCGGTATTTTTTCAGTGCCGCCAGCCTGGTAGTGCAGCCCTACAAGCATGCCACGCAGAGCGGCATTACCCAGATAGCCTACCACTTTGAAAAGCCCATGGTGGTAACCAATGTTGGCGGCCTGGCCGAGGTAGTGCCTGATGGCAAAGTTGGCTTCCTTGCCGAGCCTGACCCTACTTCTATCGCTGATGCTATACTTCGTTTTTTTGAGCCGGGTTCTATTCCTGCCCTACATGAGAATATCCTGGAAGAAAAGAAGAAATATACCTGGGGTACTTTCGTGAAAGTAATGATGGATGCCGCTTTTGGTTAATAAATGCCAGCCACCTATAAACTAATATAGTTTTAATGCAACAGTACTGCACGCAAGAAAAGCGCCGGAATGCTATGCAATCAACATACTTTTTTATAAATTTACGCAAAGCAAAGTCATGAAGAAAATTCTACTTACGTGCCAGTTACTCTTTTCGGTGGGGTTAATTTCAGCCCAGGCCCAGAACCTGTATAGTATAGGTGATTCCACATGGATTAACCTTGACAATTTTACAAAAGCCACCGCGCCGGATACTGCGGTTGCTGCGCCTGCTGAGGGTGCAGACCCTACAGCGGCTGCGCCGGCAGCACCCAGCCCAGATTTCAAAAAGGCAGGCAAATACGCAGGCCGTTTCAGGGTGGTGAACCTGAATGGCAAAGTGCCTACTGAGGCTATGTATAAAGACAGGCCTTTCAGGATTATAGACGAAGGGCACATTGGCTATAAGGTAACCAAGGTAGGCAGGGAAATAAAAGTAGAAACCAACAAGGAAGAAGAAAAGCTGGATAATGTAACCGGCAACAATTTCTTATTAGGTATACCTGATGGCATTATTCATGTGCAGCGCCTGGAAGGCGAACTGGGCTACAGGGTAATGAAGCATGACGAATGGGGCAAGGTGAAATACCGCACTATACTGCCGCATACCAATGTAGTAGAAAGGAATGGCACAGAATACAAGCAGCCGTTTTTGCTGTACTATATGCACACCGACCGTTTTATGGTGTTCAATTCGCTGTCATCGCGCGATATTCATAAAACAACCGTTGTGGACCTTAAAGATGGTAAAACCAACGAGATTGCAGCATCGGTGTGCGGTGTGATAAGGGCCGATAATGAATTGTCGTTTGATGGCTACATGATACGCGACGAAGCGGCCAAAACACTTACTGTAAAGTACAAAGGCACGCAGTGGGCTATAAAGGAGCCAAACGCTATGAAGGTGCAGACAGATGCGCTGGTAAGCGACAGCGTTTTTGTAATGGTACGTTATTACAAGGCTACAGCGGGCATCAGCCTTGCAGCCTTTAATGTAAAGACGGGCAAGGTGCTATGGGTAGGCGAAGTAAAGCAAGCTACTACCCCGGCTAACCTTATATACCTGAGCATGTACAAAGGCAAAATATTAATGGAATGCGAGCAGCCAGGTGGCAAC
Source organism: Flavipsychrobacter stenotrophus (assembly GCA_947372365.1). Lineage (GTDB taxonomy): Bacteria > Bacteroidota > Bacteroidia > Chitinophagales > Chitinophagaceae > Flavipsychrobacter > Flavipsychrobacter stenotropha_D. The sequence continues at coordinate 3,130 of CANBTK010000178.1, forward strand.
TACATGGAGGCTTTCGATATTACCAATGGCAAAAGGGCATACTCTTCGCTATAGGTATTAAAAGTATTTTTTAGGGCCGCAATTTTATCTTTATTTAGGGGATAGGGTTGCGGCCTTTTTATGTGCGGGTTTCTGGTAAATTACGCCAGTTGTACATCGAAATTCTGGATAAAACCCCATAGGCTTAGAGCTGCTTTTGCGGGCGCTCAGCTTTCTTTGCGTTAACCCTCCCATGCCAGAATTTGTTGTTTAAAAGGTATTATATTTGCTTTATGAGCACTGTACTTCTGCATAAAGAAAATGGTGTTGGGTATATTACACTCAACCGCCCTGAAACCTACAATAGTTACAACCGGGATATGGCCCTTACGCTGCAGTCCATACTGGATGAATGCGATAAAGACCCTGAAGTAAGGTGCGTGTACCTTACCGGTGCAGGAAAAGGTTTTTGTTCGGGCCAGGATTTATCAGAAGCAATGAACCCCTCTGCTGAAGATTTTGAACGTATGGTGAGGGAGCATTATAATGCAACAATAATGCGCATCCGCAATATGGAAAAGCCGGTTATTGCCGCTGTAAACGGCGTGGCCGCAGGCGCAGGTGCTAACCTGGCTCTGGCTTGCGATATAGTACTGGCTAACCAATCGGCTTCCTTTATGCAGGCGTTCAGTAAAATAGGGTTGATACCTGATAGCGGCGGCACCTACTTCCTGCCAAGGCTCGTGGGCATGCAGCGCGCAGCCGCATTAATGATGACGGCAGAAAAGGTAGGCGCTGCTGACGCAGTAGCCATGGGCATGGCTTACAAATGTTATGCCGATGATGTTTTTGAGGTGGAGAGCAAAAAAATGGCGATGACACTGGCGCAGATGCCCACCAAGGGCATAGGCCTCACCAAGCGCCTGCTGAACAGCACTTACGACAACAGCCTTGAGGAGCAACTCGCCATGGAAAAGAGTGTGCAAATACAAGCTGGTGCCACCGATGACTTCCGCGAAGGGGTTGCCGCATTTTTAGAAAAGCGCAAACCCGTTTTTAAAGGTAAATAGCATTGACATTAAAAACACGTAGGGGCAAGGCTCGCCCTTGCCCTGAATAAAACGGGTGTGGTATGCCCACAATCATGGCGTGCTAAAACGGGTACCTATCTGCGAAATATCCTCAATAACCAATTTTTCAACCGTATATTTGAAACAGATTCTGTTACTATGTTTCGTGCCTGTTGCCTGGCTTTATTCCTTTTACTTCCGCAAATCATTTTTGCACAAAACCAACGTGAGCTAAATAGCGAATGGATGTGTATACGGGCTTCAGGCCTTAATATGCCCGGCGATACTATTTCAAAAACAGAATTTCTAATCAGCAACTGGCTGCCGGCAATAGTACCGGGTACAGTACTTGCCAACCAGCTTTTCAACAAGCAGATACCCGACCCGTTTTATGGGATGAACAACGAGGCCATACCCGATATTTATAAGATAGGTAAGGGCTACTATACCTACTGGTTTGCCTGCGACTTTAAAGAGCAGTTTCCTGCCGATGGTAGTGAGGTTTACCTTAACTTCCGTGGAGTTAATTACAGTTTCGATGTGTGGCTGAATGGCCACAAACTGAATGATAAGCCTGATGAGGGTATGTTCCTCAGTAGCAGTTATTGTATCACAAAATATCTTGAAAAAAATGGCACCAACAGGCTGGCGGTTATTGTGTATCCGCCATCGCCAGTAGGCAACCCCAATAACGGGCAGGGCGGCGATGGCATGATAGCCCACAGTGTCACCAACCAGTTTGTTGCGGGTTGGGACTGGATACAGCCGGTACGCGACCGCAATACCGGCATATGGGACAAGGTTTTTATAAAGAGGGTGGGGCAGGCGCACCTGGACCACCCCCATGTGGTTACGCTGGTGCCAGGCAGGCGCAGCCCCGATGGCAAGCAATGGCCGGCAACAATAAGGGTATCTGCTGAAGTTGAAAATACTTCCGATTCTACTTTAAAAGGCGTGCTGGAATACGAGCTGGCCGGCAAGCGGGTGAGTACTACTGTAACTCTGGAGCCGCACAGCCTGGAAGAGGTGAAGCTGCCTGATTTGCAGTTGGAAAATCCCAAACTATGGTGGCCCAATGGCTATGGCACCCCATACCTTTATACGCTTAAAATGCGCCTGCTGGTTAACAGGAAAGTGGTGGATGATGATACGGTTACCTTTGGTGTAAGGCAACTGGCAACAGCATGGAACGCCAAAACAAAAAGCAGGGAGATAAAGGTAAACGGGCAAAAAATATTTATAAAGGGCGGTAACTGGATATTACCCGATGAGTTACTACGCTTTTCAAAAGGGCGCTACGATGCCGAAGTGCGCTTTCACCGCGACATGAACCTGAACCTGATAAGGGTTTGGGGTGGCGGCATTACCGAGCGGCCTGAATTTTATGATGCC
>CANBTK010000179.1 GCA_947372365.1 Flavipsychrobacter stenotrophus
ATTGCCGGTTTGCCCTGAGTGGAACTATAGTGCTTAGAAAAAGCAAGGTCAAACACTATTGTCCGGCAAAAAAACGAGAGTTCGTGTTTTAGCTTATTCGTGTTTACCAAACCAATGAAAGTCGCCGCGATAGCGGACATTAGAGTAACAGGCTTCAACAAAACACGCCGTAGGGCTTCTTTTAGCCGCGGAGCGATAGCTTAAAGTGGCGTTTTTCTTTGTTCCTTTCTTTTTCGCCAATAAAAAAGAACGGCGCAAGCCCTCATTGAGTCCTTTAAAACAATAAACAATTACGAAATAAAGGAGTGGAGAGGCGATTAGAGTAACCCCTTATAAGCAGCCTGTACTTACGGTAATTCTCGCAAAAGGATTGTCAGTACTGCGTTGTAGATGATGAAATGTTATTTTCCCAGACAACAATGATATAATTGTGTAATTATTTAATGGACTTTATGTAATCCTGGCCAGCACTTAGTTTGATGGCTTTTTGAGGGACGACTATTTATTTCAATAACACGCATTACTACAAACAGAAAGCGCCTAACGGCGCAAATCAATTTTTTTGAAAAGATGTTGTTTACTACCGATAGCTTTTAAGGGAGATGGTTACTATTCTTTTTCGATAAGCTCTACCATGTGCATTTCGTTGTTGTAGAGGAAAGCACAATACCTGTTGCCAAAAGCCACAGACCTGAATTTATTTATCTTGCGGTAACCTTCGTTTTCCAGTCGCGTTATCTCTGCATCAATATCGTCCGTGAATATACCAATATGATAATAGCCAGGATGTTTATTCAGCATCCTGAACAAGGAAGATTCTTTCGTTGGCTGCACAAACTCAATATTGGTTCCATGAATATTAAAGAACTGAACAGAAACATATTGTTCAGGCACTTCGTATAATTCAGAGATTTCCCCCTGGGGGTGTAGAATTTTGTAGTCTGCTATTGCCTCGGCAATGTCAGCAACAAGGCACCCTATATGATGAAAGGCTGTTATCATATAACTTAGCCTATCTTGGTTGCAATGGTCTTGGTAAGTTCGCCAATACCCTTCCAACTTGATATTTCTGTGGTAGTGAACTTAATCTTAAAGTGCTTTTCGAGGGCAGAAACAAGCTGTATGTGGCTCAGGGAATCCCACTCGTCTATATCAAGTGCTGTTGTTCCCTCAGTCAATACTATATCATCGTTATCCAGCACATCCCTGAAAACTACCTGTACGTCACTTAAAATTTGATTTGCGTCCATAGCTACCCTTGATTGTTTATAAAAGTTAATTTTTTTTCATATCCTGCAACGTCAAGCACCCATTGGCCATCCACGTTTTTAAAACCAAGATCTGAATAATGATTTTTTACTATTTCGTTCTTTTTTGTAGGAATGTACTCGCCTACTATGCGCTCAAAGTTATAAAAAGATGCCAGTTCTACAATAGCGTTCAAAGTGAAATTTTCCATTCCCCTTTTCAGCACCCTGCAACTCATTATCCATGTGTCAATAAACAAGGAACTATCATCCAGTTTTTTAAGGATTATTGCTCCGATAAGCCCATGGTCGCCAAAACGGTCTTTGAGCGATAAAGTTAATGTATAATAATTGGGGGCTTCGCAGATGAGCTTAATATCTTCTTCCGTGTACCTGATGGTGCGCAGGTTAAACTGGTTGGAGCGTTGCGACAGTTGTGCCACTCTGGGTATATTAAACTGGTCAATAGGCTTGGGTGCCGACACCATCAGCAGGTTTTCAAGGAAGCTGCTTTCATCGGTGAAGCTTTTCATCAGGCTATTGCGCTGCGCCTCTTCCTTATATTGCCTGGTGCGCTGCCCATCTTCTTCTGTTACCGAGGCGGTCTCGAATAAGTTAAGGCTCCTCAGGTACTGCATATACTCCGCAGGGTCTTCCGGCAACTCAGGCACAGTAATATCAGGTATGCCGGCCTTTACCATTTCCCGCTCAAACGGGTTGTCATCTATAAAAACCATAGAATCGAACCCAATATTTAAAATGGACTGTATGTGCCTTATGTTATCAACTTTGGTTTCCCAGTTAGCCACGAAAACTGCTATATCATCCAGCCTCAGCACCATATCGGGGTGGCTTATAAAAGGCTCCTGGGCTATCTCCTCAGTATTTTTGCTGCACACCGCCAGTATTATGCCCCTCTGCTTCAGTTGTTTCGCCCAGCTCTGCAGCTCGGTAAAAACCTTGCCTATGCCCAGGTAGCCTACCTGTATGCCCTCAATGCCATCGTCGCCAATGATACCACCCCAGGTAGTATTATCCAGGTCCAGTATCAGGCACTTCTTAAATGTACCTGAGATGCTGAGTATAATATCTGTAACGTTCTTGGCTATGTACGGAAAGAAATCAAGGCTATACACCATATCCGCATTCACATACATCTTAGGGTCAAACACAAAACGGTGCCCAAGTTCGGCCTGCAGCAGTGCCAGGTCGCATATAAAAGCGTCTTTGTGCTGCTGGCAAAGGCCCATAAGCCCCAGGTTGGCTTTGCGTAGCTGGTAGATGAATGATGAAGTTACTTTGCCTGCAAAGTTGCCAAATACCGAATCATTGATTTCGGGGTAGGTATTAACAATAACCTTCGCCCTCAGCCTGCTGCCAAGGGTTTCGAAATACTGCCGGGTAAGCCCTACCACATCTTCGGCATAGTGCCCCTGTGCCAGCCTTTCTTTCTTGTTATATTCCTTTAAGAGCTTTTCGGTGCACCTGTTAATAATAATATAATCAGGCGCGAACTCGTATAATTCCGACGACGGGTCAAATACCTGCAGGTCTATCTGGCTGTATTCAGCCTCATATATATCAAAATTAAGCTGCACTTCATAACCATAAGCCTTGAGGGCATCTTTTATAAATTGCGATGCGCTATCAGCCATTATGGCCACCTTTACCACCTTAAAACCTGAATAATCCTTTTTTAAGTTCTTCTTTAACGCATTAAATGATAGCATAATAAACCCTTGTTTGCACTCAATTTTGACGTGTAAAAGTACAATTTTAGTTTCAACCCGTTTATACAAAAAATTATCAAATAATGATTTATCAGGCCTAAGGCAGTGAAAATCATATATGCCCATAATTGCGTAAAAGCCTTTTTAATTTTTATATTTGCACGCAGCAAACTAAAAAAAATGCTTTTTAATTCATTTGAATTTTTATTATTCTTCCCGATAGTAACCATTCTATTTTTCTTATTACCCCACAAATACCGTTGGTTTCACTTACTGGTAGCTAGTTGCGTTTTCTATATGTACTTTGTCCCCCTATATATAGTTATCCTTTTTGGTACTATTATAGTTGACTATGCAGCGGGCATACTTATAGAACAAGCCGATGGCGCGCGGCGAAAGGCATTCCTTGTCATGAGCATCATCACCAATGTGGGGGTACTTGCAGTGTTTAAGTATTACAACTTTTTTACCAGCAACATTAATTACGCCTTTCATTCGTACATACCCCTGCTGCGCATATTGATACCGATAGGCCTTTCGTTCCACACTTTCCAGGCCATGAGCTATACCATTGAGGTGTACAGGGGCAACCAGAAAGCCGAAAGGCACTTCGGCATCTATGCCCTTTATGTAATGTTTTACCCGCAGCTGGTGGCGGGGCCTATAGAGCGGCCACAGAATTTACTGCACCAGTTTCATGAAAAGCATGAGTTCAATTATGAAAATTTGACCAATGGGCTTCGGCAAATGGCCTGGGGCTTGTTTAAAAAGGCGGTTATTGCGGATAGGCTATCCCTGCTGGTTGACCCTATTTTTAATAACCCTACCAGCTATTCGGCTACCGCGCTTATCATTGCCCTGTTCTTTTTTGCCTTCCAGATATTTTGCGACTTCTCCGGGTATTCCGATATTGCCCTGGGCGCGGCAAGGGTTATGGGCTTTAAGCTGATGATGAACTTTAACCACCCCTTCAGGAGCAAAAGCCTTACGGAGTTCTGGCGTAGGTGGCACATATCTTTGTCTACATGGTTCAATGACTACCTGTTTAACCCCATGGCTACGGGCCTGCGCGACTATGGCAACCGCGCACTCGCTTTCTGCCTTTTGTTCACTTTTGTTTTAAGTGGTTTCTGGCACGGCGCCAGCTGGAATTTTATCATCTTCGGTTTCTTTCATGGCTTCGGTATGGTATATGAGTTCCTGACAAAGAAAAAACGGAAAAAGCTCTTTAGCAAACTGCCCAAGGGCGTAAATAATGCCATCAGCCTGTTTTTTACTTTCCTGTTCGTAGGTTATGCCAGGATATATTTCAGGGCCAATACGCTGGCCGACTCTATGTTCATTTCGAAAAAGGTGTTCCTGTTTTTCCCTGAATGGCTCCGTTCGCTGCACAATCATAAACTCATAACAAGGGAGCTTTTAGGTGGCATCAACCTTGTATCGTTGCTGGTAGCTATCATTTGCGTAGTTGGCCTGGAAGTTATACATCGCATAGAAGGCGAAAACCATATCTATGAAATGATAGGCAAGAAACCTAAATTCATGAGGTGGAGTGTTTATGTATTGTGCTTTTTACTCATCGCTTATTTTGGGGTGTTTGATAGCCGGCAGTTTATTTATTTCCAATTTTAATTATCGTGAAGAAGTTATTCATAAATATTGCCATTTTCCTTTGCATAGTACTGCCACCGCTGTATTTTCTTGATTATGCAGTAAACAAGGGCCTGCGGAACACTTATTTCGTACAGGGCAGCCTTAACGATGTTTATAACGGTAAAGCCAGTGCCGATGTGTTGTTTTGCGGGGCATCGAAAACAAAATTCCAGTACTCGCCCCGCATTGTGGACAGCATGCTGCACCTCAATTCGTACAATATTGGCGTGAGCGGCTGGCCGTTCCATATGCAATATGCCATGTTCCAGCTCTACTTGCAGCACAACAAAAAGCCTAAATACATAGTACAGAACATTGATGCCATACTGCTTAACTACCAGGATGAGTTTTATGAAGCTGACCAGTATATGCCTTATGCGCACGATACTATTGTGCAAAAATTCAGCCACCACCTCAAGGGCGCTTTTACCTTTTCGGAACTGAACATGCCCTTATTTATCTACAATAACCACTATAACTATATGAAGCAGGGCCTCAAAACCTACTTCAATATAGGCGCGCCAGTGCCGCCGCCAACCTACAAGGGCTACATACCCCACCTTGAAACGTGGGATGGCAGCTTTGACGACTTTAAGAAGGCGAACCCCAATGGCGTAAAGTTCTCTTACAGCGATACCATCCGCAAGGAATTTGTGCAGTACCTTGATTATTGCAAAGCCAATGGCATTAAGATGATTTTTGTTTATGCACCAGTGTATTACGAGGAAACTAAAATGGTGCTGAACCAGGGCGATATGTATGCGCTGTTCAATAACTATTCTAAACAGTACAACATACCCATTATTGACTACAACCAGGATACCATGTGCAATGTGAAGCGGTATTTCATGAATTCGCAGCACCTGAACATCGAAGGCTCTGAAATCTTCAGCGCGAAACTAGCGCAGGACTTACAGCAATACATAAAATTGTAAAGC
>CANBTK010000180.1 GCA_947372365.1 Flavipsychrobacter stenotrophus
CAGGCTATTGAAGCCCGGTATCTGGTAGCGCAGGGTTTGCAAGTCGGCGAAGGCCTGTGCTTCTACTTTAAAAGTGCTGTCGTAACCGTCTGCCGTAGTTGCAGTGCTATCTGATTTAGCTTTTGATGTGTCGCCACCGCTTTTGCAGCCTGTTGTAAGCAATTGTACACTCATGAATGCTATGGCTGGAATAGCCCATTTTGATTGTTTAATAATTGATCTCATTTAACCGGGTTGTTTAAAACAGAATAAAAGTACACATAAGTAGCTAATTAACATTGGGGGCTGTTTAATCCCACCCTTTTTTTGAGCAACAAGCCTGGTTGCACAGTATTCTGCTTTTTCTAAACTTATATATTACTGCGGCACACACCGTGTTTAAGATTTGTTCATACGGGGGTAACATTGCCGTAACATGCATTAGGGACTTTTGCACCTTCTATACATGGGAAAATTAGTGATGAAAGTTTACATACTACCCCTTTTGTTAATTTTCCTCGTCTCTTTCAGGCAGAAAGATGTACCCCACTGCAAATTCAAATTCGACCATTACAAGGCATTAAAGAAAATACCTGAGCCATCAGATATTGTTTATGACAAAGAAACCGGCCACTGCTTTATTGTAAGCGACCACGGCATATTGTTTGAATGTGATACCCTGGGCAATATTATAAGAAGGGCTGCTGATGAGGGCCAGGACTTTGAGGGCGTGGAGGTAAAAGACAGCTTCATTTATGTTTCGGACGAAACTCCCCGCAAAGTTTACCAGTACCGCAAAAGTGATTTGTCGCTGGTAAAGGTTTACTCTGTTTCGTGGGGTGGCGCTATGAACCGGGCTTTTGAATCAATTGCTTACAACTACACTAAAAATTGCTTTGTGCTGGTGTCACAGCAGCCGGCTACCGTAGTAGAATATACCTCCGATTTTAAGGAGCTTGGCCGCTATAAGTTCAATGGCACAAGGGATATATCGGGTGCAAGGTGGCACAACGGCAGCATGTACCTGCTCAGCAGCCTTGATGCCAGCATTATAAAATGCAATGCCACCAGCTACGAGGGCGAGGAGTTTTACCAGATAAACGTACTTAACCCGGAAGGGCTATCATTTGACGCCCATGAAAATATAAGCATAACGTCAGATGATTTGCAAAGGATCTACTTTTTCAAAAACCTACCAACAATAAAATAAAAAATGAAGAAACTATTACTTTCCACTTTTGCGGTTGTTGCCCTTTGCAATGTAGCATCGGCCCAGTTTTCGGAGTTTGCCGATAATCCTGCGGCAAGCCAGTTTACCCTCAGCTCCGAGAACAATACGCTGCAGATTGGTGGCCGTGTATCGGCCTACTACGAAACCCGCTTCCTGAAAAACGACACCAACTACCAGAAAAAAACACATAACGGCTGGGACTTTAAAGATATAGACCTTGACATACTGGGCAAAACAGCCAATAAGTTTGTTTACGAAGTCCACATGAGCCTTATAGACCTCGCAGCAGCCGCAGCAACACAGAATACTGCCAACCCGGCTAACCCCGGCATTAAAGCTGCCTACCTGCAGTACAAAGGCTGGCCTGTGCACATAAAATTCGGTTATGATAAAGTGCCTTATGCACAGGGTTCGATGAGCGAAATATGGGGCACCCCTTTCTGGAGCCATGCTAACCTTTTTGGCGGCGACTTGTTTTCGCGCAGGGACCTTGGGCTTACGCTTAACTACAGGTTCATGAAAGACCGCATTAACCTCTATGGCGGTGCTTATACTGGCATGGGCGAAAACTTCTTCCAGTATGGCAATGATGGCAGCGGCAGGTTTGAATATATAGGCCGTGCTGAATTCTCTTACCCTGCTAAAATGAAGTACCACATTATAGACCAGGAAAACTCACCAACGCCTGTTTTCCGTGTGGCTGTAAACGCACGCTATGCCGACAAAACACAGCCTAAAGGCTACTCCATCTATGCTGATGCGCCTTCCGCGCCCGGTGCTTACGGCATACGCATCATTGATGGCAAGCGCACAGCCTATGGCTGCGATGCCATAGTAAAGTATAAGGGCATTTCCGCAACTTTTGAAGCGCACATGATACAATTAAAGCCTACCCTTGCCACCGATGGCCTGTATAACAATACCACCACGTCAAAAAACAACAACGTGGTTAATGCAGGCGGCTTTAACACTGGCATCAACTATAACTGGGAGAAAAAGCACTCGGTATTCTCTGTGATGTATGAGGAACTGAATACCAATGACCTTTATGTAGGCCTGCAAGACTGGCTGTACCTGGCCTATGCTTACAAATTCAGCGGCTTTAACTCGGTAGCCAAAATAGAGTACTATATCCCTACTACCGAAGATAAAGTGCAGAACCCACTGCACTATACCGGCCAGTTGCGCGTAGGCTACCAGGTAGTATTTTAACCCCATTCGTTACCATCACAAACCAACAATTAATTTATGAAACCATATTTAGCACTTTTCGCATTATTTATATTGTCTGCTTCATCCTGCGTTAAAGACAGGGTACAAAATGCGGCAACAGGCCCGGTAGTTGTGGGCGACCGCAAACTTATACACTACTGGAGCTTTAATACCGGCGCCGACTCTGCCAGCCTGGCCGTACCCGATACCTCTATTGGCGGTGGGCATATCACTTTCACTTATTTTGCCAACGGCTATACCGATGCCGTTTCCCCCGGTTGTACGCTTAACCTGAGGCGCGGCGCCGATTCCGGCACCGGGCTGCGCGTGCGCAACCCATTTTCATCATGGGTTTTGCATATACCCACCACAGGCTACAAGCAGCCTATCATCCAGTTCGCGGTACAAAAATCTAATAGCGGGCCATCGTCTAATGCTATCTCTTACACTATTGATGGCAACAACTATATAAGCGCTGGCCTTGCTGCAAGCAGCGTAACGCTTACTATATCATGGACGCAGTATTCGCTCGATTTTTCAGGGATACCTGAAGTGAATGATAACCCTAACTTTGCTATCAAATTTTCTAATTCCATTGCTGATACGCTGGGTGGCAACAACAGGTATGACAACATATCGGTTGACGCTTTCGCCAAATAGCAGCAGTACTACCCAATTAGCTCCCGGGCAGCCATCGGCTATCCGGGGCTCAATAAAAGGATTTATAAGGCAAAGCACTCCCCAGCGGGAGTGCTTTGCTCAATACTAACAGTTGCAAAAGCCGGCAATAAATGTTTACCAAAGTGCCAATAAACAGTTTTTTCAGCAAGGCCATAGCCTCGCTGGCCCTTTCTATAGCCACCGTGCATGCCGCCACAGCCCAGAAGGATACCCTAAGGGTAATGGCCTATAATGTTTTGTATTACGGCAACGGCTGCCAGGGGCCTAATGCCAACTACCACGGCTACCTCAAAACTATTATAGGCTATACCAACCCCGATATTGTTTCGCTCGAAAAAATGTCCTCTGTACCCCTTTCGGCTGATGACAAATTTGGGGCTGCCTCATACGGGTTCCAGGATTCCATCCTCCGCTTTGCGCTGAACGGCGCCTTTGAAGGGCGGTATAGTTATTGCCCGCCTACAAACAATGCCAGGGCACATAATACCTGCATGGTGTTTTATGACCAGCATAAGCTGGGCTATGCCGGGCTGGTAGCATCTTATGCCAATGGCGTGGACTATAACACCCACAAGCTCTATTACAAAAGCCCTAACCTCGCTGCAACGCACGATACTACCTTCCTGTATATCACTACCAACCATGACAAATCGGGCGATGATTTTGCGGATGCAAGGGAGATGCAGATAACGGGCGAACTGAACACGATAAAACACCATTTTACAAAGCTGGCCAACCACATCAACCTTGGCGACTTTAATGCACGCAGTTCGGAAGAAGGCTTTTACCAGGCACTTACTGTACCTACCGATACCGGCTTCAGGTTCTACGACCCGCCCTTCTACCCCGATGGCGTTTTTAAATACCCTGCTACCTGGGACCATGAAGGCAAGTACAGCGCTTACTTTACCACATCGACCCGCGAAGCGGCTTCGCCATGCGGCTCGGGCGGCGGCGGCAAAAACTGGTACGACCATATTTTCATTTCGCGTTGGCTGGTAGATAATACCAACGGCATGAGGTACATACCCCACTCCTACCAAACTGTAGGCAATGACGGGCAACGCTTCAAGGTGTCCATTGTTAATAAAAACTCCCATACCAATACTTCTGCCCCGCAGGCTGTGCTGGAGGCGCTGCACCAGATGTCTAATAAATACCCGGTGATGATAAGCCTTGAGGTAAGCCAGAATAGCGGCGTAGTGAAGCCGCAGGGCACGGAAAAGCCCTATCCTGCTGTTGTAGAGCGTGAGGAAATTACACTGGCTGGCAACGGGCACTTTAAGGCTGGCAGCCCCATTACCATAAACATACCTGAAGCACTGATGGCGCAGGAACTAACGGTGCAGGTATTGGCGGCTGATGGCGAAAAACTGCTGAAGAAAACAACTGTCATCAGTGGCACTACTTTTGAACTAAAAAATAAATTACCAGTTGGTACTTACTCAGTTAAATTTAAGGGAAGGCACAACCTGATATCGGAAGGCACGCTTGTTGTAGAGTAGCCCGGCGGATAGCTGCACTAATAAACAGAGGCTTGCCCATCGTGGGCAAGCCTCTGTTTATTATAATGAACCCTTATTAAAATTGTTAGCGCAAGCCGGTGCATATAATGCCGCCTTATTTCTTTGGCTCGTTTGCTGTGTTTGCTGCTGCTGGCGCTTTAGGCGTTACATCACCGGTAATGTTTAACACCATGCTTTTCTGCTGGGCGTTTGATGATATAGTTACTGTTTTGTTTATCCTGCCTGGCCTGCCTTCGGTATTGTAGCTTACGTGTATAGTACCTTTTTTGCCCGGTAAAATAGGGTCGTGTGGCCATTGTGGCACAGTGCAGCCGCATGAGCCATGGGCTTCGGTTATCAATATTGGTTTTTTGCCGGTATTCTTAAATTCGAAATCATACTCGGCTTTCGGGCCTTCAGGCACAGTGCCATAGTTGTGGGTTTCTTCTTTAAATTTAAAAACGCCTGCATCAGGGTCCACTGCCTCGGGCTGCTGCGCAGTTACTGGTGGCGGAGGGGGTGGTGGTGGCGGGGGTGTTTTACCTTGTTGCGCCCTTGCTGCTGCTATGCACATAGAAAGGCATAGTACCGACATTATTACTTTTTTCATACTCTCGTTTTTTATAGTTTTCAATTTAAAATGAACAAATTGGTTATTGTGCCCATGGGGCTACTTTATAACAACATTGCCGTAGCTTTTATCAATGGTAAGGTTCTGGCTGCTGTTGTTTTTATTGCAATCGGTATGGAAGATGCCTGTAAGCAGGTCGCCTTCTTTTTCGCCGGTTATATAGTCGAACATGTCTTGCGCGGTAGATGGTTTTGAGTTGGCATCAAGTACAATGGTTTCGCCTGTGTTTACCCTTGTTATCCTTATTTCGTCAATGCTTACATTGCAATCGTGTGCCAGTAAGTTGTTGCCTTTATACTTTAACTGGCCCGATTG
>CANBTK010000181.1 GCA_947372365.1 Flavipsychrobacter stenotrophus
CGTTCACCCTTAGGGCTTTGGCATCGGGCTGCTGCACAAAGGCCATCATGGCCGCAAAGGATGCCCAGCCACAAAAAAGCTCGGCGGAATAGCCCCTGCCTTGCGCAGCCATTGCAAATACCGTGAATTGCAGCGCTACAGGCAGCAGCGCTATAAACGCATACAGGCGGTTGCCAATAAGGCGTTGCAGCCATTGGTAGGCAATAACCATTGTGCCTACATAAGCGAGTAGCGAAATGAACCTGCCTGACTGCACCTGGTCGCCCCACCACCAGCGGAATAATATATTATTCAGGAAGTTGAAATACATGTGGTTATTGGGCAGCATGTAGTAGGCTATTGTCTGGAAGGGGTGCAGCTGTGCGCAATTGACAGCCGAAAATATTTCGTCATAGGCGGGGCGCATGAGTGCCCAGCTGCAAAGCCCTGCAACCAGCGCCAGGGCTATAACTGCTATAACCCATTGCCAGCCTTCGGTTGCAGCGGGCCTGGCCCCGGTGGCTACATGCCGTTTTACTATGGTTTTCCACCGAAACCCAATGTAGGCGGCGATGCTTATGGCCAATACGGCACCCATTGCTGCAACCTTATCGCCTTTAGTTTTAACATCGGGCGTAAAGAATTTAGTGGCCCATGTTTCGCGGTTATAGAAACAGCCATTAAGCGAATAAAACCAATGTTGCAATGTCTCGTAGCCTGTTGTATAGTAAAAGATACTAAAATACGTGATGCCAGACAGGAAGAGCATAGCCAGGCACAAAAACGCTGTAGCCGTAAACCGGCTATAGTATATGCGCAATATGGTACGGGCCAGTGGCATGCAGGGGTAGTGTTTTAACGGGTGTAAATTTAGCCTTTATTGCCATACCATTTTTTGCGGCATTATGGTGTTGTGGCACTGGGTAGGGTTGCTGCCATGGTTTATTTACATTTGTAACCAATGTTGTATAAAAACCGTGCAATTTCTGGAACCGGGAAAACATGGCCGCCTGCCGTGGTTTTTTCCGTGCTATGGGTCGCAACATTTGCCCTGTACCTGCCTGCGGCTGACGCTGGCTGGGTTACCGATACGGTTGACTGGCAGCAAAAGGTGCAGGGCATGTCGTTTTGGGATTACCTGAACCTCACCCAAACCAGGGTACCCAGCCTTTACCAGTTCACACAATTACTTACCTGGCTGCTTTACCGGGTTTTCGGTTCCAGCCACCTGGCATGGCACCTGCTCAATATTACACTACAGAGTGCCAATGCAACTTTAGCCTACGCCATTTTTACAACGGTTGCTGCAAGCGTGGGCCTTAAAAATGGCAAAATGATTGGCATTGCGGCTGTGGTGCTGTTTTGCCTGTGCCCCCATATATCTGAAGTAGTTGTATGGAAAGCCTCGTTCCACTACCTGCTGGCAACCCTTATGCTGCTGCTCATATTGCGGCTGCTACTGGCTTTCCTTGCCACCCCCCGGCTGAAATATGCCATTGCTGCCGGGTTGTTGTTTGCAGCATCAGCCTTTTCGCTGGAGGTTTTTTACCTCACGCCCTGGTTTGTATTTACCATCATCCTCTTTTACAGCCGCCTGCCGCAGGTGGGCCGTGAGGCTATTAAGCAGGCGTGGCTGGGCTTTTTTCTACCCATGCTGCTCATGTTCAGAGGGCACCTTTTCTTATTGAAGTCTGTTACCGGGTTTTACGCCTCGCACCTGGGCAGCGATATGCTGCAGCCCTTAACCAGCTATTTGCGCAAGCCGCCTGTTTATGTATTCCATGTGCTGTTCCTGGGGCGGTTTTTCCCACAGGCTTTGCGCGATGCGGTTTATGGCTGGTGCGTACGCCCTTTGTTCCTTACGTTCTTTTATGGCACTATAGCTGCTACGCTGGTTGCAATTGGCATCCGCTTCAGGCAATGGGGCGGGCAGGGCAGGGTAGTGGCGCTGCTTTTTTTGTGGGTGCTGCTCAGTTGGGTTATAGTATGCCCTGTATGGGTAGCGGGTAACCAGGTAGTAAGCTACGACCGCTATGCCTACCTTATGCTGCCTTTTGTTTACCTGCTGGTTTGCACCCTTGCCGCAGGGCTGGCCCCCCGCAAAGCTGCATTGGCGCTTATTGCGGTATATGCGCTGGCTAACCTGCGCTTTACGCTTCGGGAGAATAATTATTGGCACCAAACCAATAAAGTGATGGGCCGGCTCATCAGCACCTTCCCGGCAATACCCGGCGATAAAACAGTGCTTTTGCTTAACCTGCCCGATAATATGGATGGTGTGCCAATGATAAGCGCAATGCCTGCCGGTGCATTTAAACAATTCTACAACGTAAATTCCCCGGTAAAAACCACCTGCACTATTTACGATGTGGCCTCGCACAACGTTAATGATGCGAGCGATGGGGCACAGGCAACCGCCCTGAACGATAGCATGGTAAGGGTTACGCTTAACCAGTGGGGCACCTGGTGGTGGTACAATTTTAAAGGGGCGGGCAGCTACGAAAATGAAAGCTACAAAATGAACCTCACCGACCCGGGGCATATGTATGAGCTCACCCTAAAAAACAACCCGGCCAGCTATGTGTTACTGTACTGCACGGGCGGCACCTGGCATACAGTAGATATGCACCTAAAAAACAATAGCAGCAATTGATAAAATTGTAGCATTCCCGCCAACACATTTACTTTCTTGTAATTCGCATGTATTTTATTCATATAATTATATATCACAGAAATTGATTATCTTACGGCGCTTTTTATTACATTTTTAACTTAGCCAATATATGCGCGTAACAGCTACATGCCTTTTCAGAAATACAGCCATTGTATTTTCTGCATTGTTTTTGTTTTTTTCGCTACAGGTTTCAGCCCAAACGCCAGACCATGGCAGGGAGTCGGGATCTGCAACTGTGAACTTCACTGCCCTGGCGGCCTATTATGCCAGCCACCCGGATTCGGCAGTGCAAAAACGCGTTGAGAATGACGAAGATGAGGATGAGCGCCCATCGTTGCCCAAAACCACCGATACTACAATGGTGAGGATGAGACATGCTTCGTATAGCTCTTACTCGTCGTCTTCTGCAACATCTTTCCTTCCGGCTTCGCCAGCGCCTACCGACACTTTCAAGGCCACGCACGATAACAATACATCCATACCGCCAGATACCCATGGCGACGTGGATTCCAACTATTGCATAACCGCTATTAATACTTCGGTGCATATACAAACAAGGGCAGGCGGCCATGTCTCTTCCGTTAGCCTCGATGCCTTCTTTCGCCCGGTAGTTCCCGGCGGCGGCGTTTTTGACCCAAGGGTAATTTTTGACCCATATGCCAAACGCTGGTACATAATAGCCGATGCCAATGCGGTATCGGATTCCAACATCCTGGTAATTGCTATTTCGCAAACCAGCAACCCAACGGGCAGCTGGTACGAATTCAGGGTTATCATGGATGCTGCCGGAACCTCGTGGCTGGATTACCCAACTGTGGGCTACAACAAAAAATGGATAACCGTAGGCGGCAACAGGTTCCTGAACGCGGGCGGCTATAAAGATGCAAGGGCTATTGTTTTCAATAAAGCTTCTTTGCTGGCTGGCTCAGGCGCGCCATACACTGCATTTACTTACACCAACTCCTTCACTATTTCACCTGCTATCACCTATGACTCTTCTATGGGCAATATGTTTGCCGTGGAAAGCTGGGATGGCACGGCAGGGCAAATGAAGCTGTGGAAAATCTCCGGCAATGTAGGCTCTGAAACCATGACTGCTGTGGGCTTCCCTTCAACTACTGCCAAATGGCAGTTTGAATCAAACTTGTTCTCCGGCACAGCCGGTGGCGACTTCGCCCCGCAGAGCGGCACCAGCAACAAAATGCAAACCAATGATGACAGGGTGTATGACTGTAAGTACATGAACGGCACTTTGTGGTTTTCGCACAATGTGTTCCTGCCTTATAGCACGTCGGCCAATGCGCAGCGCTGCTCTGCACAATGGTGGCAGGTAGATACCAATGCCAACCCTATACAGATTGGCCTGATTGATGACCCATCTAACGCTAACTTTTATTACTTCCCTGCCATAGCAGTGAACAAGTATAACGATGCACTTATAGGCTTCTCTACTTCAAGCGCTGCCACCCACGTTAATGTGGGCTATGCATTGCACATGCATACCGACCCGGTTGACTCTATGAGGCCGGTGAATGTTTACAGGCATGGCGCTGCTACCTACTACAAAACTTATTCGGGCACCAAAAACAGATGGGGCGATTACTCCAACACTTCTGTTGACCCTACTAACCTTACGGATTTCTGGACAATACAGGAGGCCGCATCTGATACTACCAACTACTGGGATACCTGGTGGGCACACGTAAAAGTATGCACCCCGCCTGCTGCATTGATTACCCCTGCATCGGCTACTACTTTCTGCGCAGGAGGCAATGTTATACTTAACGCCAGCACAGGCACCGGCCTTACCTACCAATGGAAAGTGGGCGGCACCGATATAAGCGGCGCTACCAATGCCAGCTATACCGCCAGCACAGCGGGCAGCTATACTGTAAGGGTTTATTTTTCCAGCTGCGACAGTTTATCGCCCGCAGTTGTGGTCACGGTTAACAGTGCCCCAACAGCTGGTACCATAACAGGCACAACAACGGCATGCGTAGGTGCGGCCACCACCCTTACCGACGCTACTACGGGCGGCACATGGTCTACAACTGCTGCATCGGTTGCATCGGTTAGTACCACTGGTGTTGTAACCGGGGTTTCTGCTGGTAGTGCAACCATATCTTATACTGTTACCAATGCCTGCGGCACAGCATCTACATCTACAGGCGTTACCATTAACCCATTGCCAACTGTGGCATCTATATCAGGCGCTACCAGCGTATGTGCTGGCGGCACCATTACCCTTACCGATGCTACTGCCGGCGGCACATGGAGCAGCGGCTCTACAGGCATTGCTACTGTTAGTACCACAGGCGTGGTAACAGGTGTTGCGGCTGGCTCAGCCATCATCAGCTACACAGTCACCAACGGCTTTGGCTGCCAGGCAAGGGCAACAGCAACCGTTACCGTAAATACGGGTATTACTGCTACAGTAACGCCGGCCGGGCCTACAACTTTCTGTACGGGCGGCAGCGTAGTGCTTAACGCTAACACAGGCAGCGGCTACACTTACCAGTGGCAGCTGGGCGCAGCCAATATTACCGGCGCTACCAACGCTTCTTATACAGCTAATGCCGCGGGCAGCTACAGGGTTATAATAACCGCTGGCGCATGCGCGGCTACATCATCTGCCACCACTGTTACCATTAACTCGGTTTATGCGGCTGCAATAGCTGGCGCAACTTCGGTATGCATTGGCGCTACGGCTACCGTTACTGACAGTACTACTGGCGGTACATGGAGCAGCGCATCTACAGGCATTGCCACCATCAGCACAACAGGCGTTATTACAGGCGTGGCAGCAGGCACTGCTGTTATTAGCTATGCTGTTACCAATGCGTGTGGCACTGCTACCGTAACCAGGTCAATTACTGTTAACAGCCCAACTACAGTTGC
>CANBTK010000182.1 GCA_947372365.1 Flavipsychrobacter stenotrophus
AGGTGCAGCACCGGTTGCCCGCCAACTGGGTAATACGCTGGGCAACACCAACACCAAACAACTGGCGGGTAATTTGAATTTTGCGCAGCTCTATACTAAATGGAGGTGGCTGCGGGCATTGAATACGAAGCCAACACATGGCGGCGGCAAGCCTAAATCGGACGTTAGCACAACTGAGCCTGCCGCAGGTGGGCTGGGTAAGGGCATTGCACCCAAACTACAGGACTTAAGGAAGATACCGGGCGCTACCAGCACAGGTGGGGATGTAGATGATGTTGGCGGCCCTCCGGGCGCCAATGGCCCAACTGCGGGTGGTGGCAAAAGCCCGGGCGGGACTACGCCTGGTGCCGGAAGCACAACTGGCGGTGGCGCAACAACCGGTGGCGGTGCGACAACTGGCGGCGCTACGCCAACACCGGGAGGCCCTACGCCCGGCGGAACTACAACTGGCGGTGGCAAAACAACTGGCGGTGCAACACCGGGCCCTGATAGTACTGCAACCGCTGGCGGCGGCAGTACGGGTAAAGGCCCCGGCAGCGGCCCAGGGAAACCAGGTGGCCCCGGCAAGCCGGGTAGTGGTACCAAGGGCGCCAACCCGGGGGGCACTACTGGCGGCGGCGCAACAGGTGGCGGCACGAGCGGCACTGTTGATAATTTCAGCAACCTGTACCAGGGCGTTAATACCGAAGGCATGACCGATGACCAGCTGGATTCGCTGGTAGATGCACAGCGCAGGCTGGACAAGGCGAAAGCCAAGGCGGAAAAGATAAAGAAACGCAAAGCCCGCAAGGCGGCAAGGAAGGCAAGGCGCGCCAAGCTGCCTGAGCTATCGGCACCAGTAAGGGTTGCAGGTAAGGCACTAACCATGCTCTCGCAAATAACTATAAATTATACACAAACTGCCGGTACTGTATTGCCGGGTTATATGGATAGCACCCGGTTCATGGGCGTTAACAGCTATTCCATGGCCCCGGGCCTCAACTTTGTATATGGCTACCAGCCTGATAAGGCGTGGCTGGAGCGTATGGGCAACAATGAAAAGCTAACCAGGGATTCGTTGTTTAATGCACAGCTGCAGCAAACCTATTCGTCAAACCTTAGCGGCACGGCAACATTGACACCATTTAAGGATTTCAGGGTTGACCTGTCGCTTACCAGGACGTTCAGCAAATCGCACAATGAGCTGTATAAGGATACAGGCACCAATGTATTTAACCACCTGAACCCATATGAGAATGGCTCATTCAATATCAGTTATATAGCAGTGAAGACGTTGTTTAAGCCAACAGGCGCCAATTCGCCACTGTACACGCAGCTGCTATCTAACCGCGAAATTATTTCGAAAAGGGTAGGCCTGAGCAACCCATATACCAATGGTACACCTGACCCTGCCAACCCTAACTATACCAAGGGCTATACCGAATATTCGCAAGATGTGCTGATACCTGCATTTATAGCGGCTTATACAGGCAATGACGCATCAACACAGCCGCTTATTGACTACTCGCATACAGCAATATCCAGTAACCCGTTCAAGTATTTTATGCCGCTGCCGAACTGGAAGGTTGCTTATAACGGGCTGAGCAAGCTGCCCTACTTCTCTAAGATAATGACCAACTTCGTTATTAACCATGCTTACACCGGCACTATGTCAATGAATGCATTTAACTCGTCGTTGCTGTTCCAGGATTTGTACGGGCTGGGTTATCCATCGTTTATTGACTCCAACTCACATAACTATGTGCCTTTCTTCCAGGTGCCTAACGTTACCATCAACCAGAACTTTAACCCGCTTATTGGTTTCGATGCGGCATTCAAGAACAACATTTCGGCGAGGTTCGAGGTGAGGAAGTCAAAATCAGTGAGCCTTAGCCTTATAGACTACCAGATAAGCGAGAACACGAGTACGGAGTATGTGATAGGCATGGGCTTCAGGAAGAAGGGCTTAAAGCTGCCCTTTAAGATGTTTGGTGTGCAGAAGCTGAAAAATGAACTGATAGGCAAGCTGGATATTGGCTTCCGCGACGACAAGAACAGCAATACGTTCCTGTCGAACAATATAAGCATAACGTCGCGTGGGCAGAAGGTAATCCGTATTTCGCCATCGGTTGACTATTCAGTGAAGCAAAACCTTACGCTGCATTTCTTCTTTGACCGCCAGCAGACTATTCCATACGTATCATCTTCTTACCCTACCAGCAATACCAAGGCAGGCTTAACGTTACGGTTTTTATTCGCACAATAAGGGGGATATCTGACAAATGCCAACGCAAAAATTACTGGTATGGTTTTTAGCCGCCGGCTGCCTCGCCTGCCTTGTGCAGATATGGCTGCCGCACTATTACCTTACCGGCGATGGCCCCTGCCATGTGTACAATGCCAAAGTGCTGGCTGATTTGTGGCAGGGCAAAAATGTGCCGTTCTACTCAAGGTTTTATCAGGTTGTTTACCAACCCAACCCCAACTGGCTATCGCATATATTACTGGGGCTGCCTATGGGGCTGGTTGGCGGTGTAGTAGCCGAAAAACTATTCCTTACCTTGTATGCGGGCCTTATGGCTACAGGCTGCCACCTGTTGCTGAAAAAGATAAGCAAAGAGCCATCATACTGGGTTTTAGTCGCTTTCCTGCTGGTTTTTACCCATTCACTGGCAAAGGGGTTTTATAATTTTTCGCTGGCCACAGCATTCTATTTATGGATGGTTTTGTGGTGGATGAAGTTCATGGAAACGAGGAGCAACCGCAACGCCATTATTTTCTTTTGCTTTACCTCGCTTATCTTTTTTACGCAGCTGCTGCCATTTGTTTTTGGCATCATTACCTGCTTTGCATTAACAGGTAGTTATGCACTTGCGGGGGGCAACAAAGTACCACAGCGGCCACTGCTTTTTTTCTTTAAAAACACTATTACGCTGGCTATTTTTGTGGCCCCGTTTTTGTTCCTTATGTTTTGGTTTGTTGCTAAGGAGCATGGGCTTGGCTTGTCGCTCCACCATCATTTTTACAGGTTTACCGAGCTGGCAAGGCTTAAGTATTTTGTTTCAGTATCGGGCAGGGAAGAGTACTTTACTTCGGTGGCGGGCATAGTGTTGGTTGTGCTGTTTTTTGTAGGGCTTTTTATGAGGTTTAAAAGTAGGTTGCCCACACACCAATACGACGGTTTTTTTTATGCGCTTGTAGTGGCATCGGTTGTGTACTTCTTTTTCCCCGAAAATTTTATGGGCAGGGTTATATTGATAAGCATGCGGGCGCAGCTGTTCATGTTTATTTTGTTGGCAGCATGTATTGCTTATATGGTGCCGCTGGCGGTAAAGAATGCGGGTGGCGGTGTTTTATTCCTTTGTTTTATAGGCCTGGCCGCTGTGAGGCTGCCGGTACAGATGGAGGCATCGGATGGCTGTGCAGACTATAATTCGGTGGCCCAATTTATAAAGCCCAATTCCGTAGTGCTGCCCCTTGATTTTGCTCCAGAAGGCAAAAGCTTGCCCGGCAGGCCAATAGCTAACCGAAACTACCTTTTTAGCCATGCAGCATCTTACTTGGGAGCTGTGAAGCCGCTAATTTTACTGGATAATTACGAAGCGCTGGCGGGTTACTTTCCGCTCATATGGCAGTATGCAACTAACCCATACCAGCACCTTAGCCGCTGGGAAGGGCTGGAGGCACAGCCTCCCGGTGCTGATATTGACGCCTATGAAAACGCTACGGATGTAAACATTGATTACGTAGTGCTGTGGTGTTATGATAGCAGTTATGCTAACAAAGGCCATTATGCCCAGTTGGCGCTGCAAATAAATAAGGGGTACCACCATGCTTATACGTCGCCCACCGGGCGTACCATTTTGTATGAGCGCAACAGGCAGTAGGGGGCTTAGTTAGCCGCATAGCCTTGTGGCAATGGGTAACCTAGTTCGTACATAATATTTTCCAGGTCCTGCTCTTCTTCAGGCTGGTATTTTTTGTTCAGGTTCATGCCATTTACCCTGGCCCATGCCTGCCACTTAATAGCAACAAGCGGGTTCTTAAATTCCTGCAGGCCTTTGTATAGGTTCAGGTTGGTTTGCCTTGTCAGCAGTTTCACCAGCAGCACGCCTTGAGTTACGTTCAGCGCCTTTATTTTATCTTCAAACTGAGTACGCAATTCGTCCTCTTTTGCGTTGATATATTTCCTGCGCTCCCTGGCCGGTATATTCGGGTCTTCAGTTTTTGCATTAATATCGTTAAAGAGCTGAGTGCCCGCATTCAGGTATGGCAAGATGGTTTTTACATAAAACTTCATCTGGTTATACTTATAGCGCTCCGTATCATTTTTCCAGCGTGCCTTAATGGTTACTTCTTTAAGCCCTGCGGCATATAAAGTATCAACCGGCATTTTATCTTGAGCGTTTGCACCAATAGCAGCTACAACGCAAATTATCAGTATCAAATAGTTTTTCATAGCTAAGCCTATACAATCTACGTACCAAGATAATCAAACCAGCTTCCTTTAACAAAGCATTAGGGAAGCTGTATTATAGTGGAAGTTCGCCCCAATGGCCCAATACGTGCTTCGCTATCATAAGCGTGGGCGCCATCTCGGTGTTAATATAATATATAGTAAGCATAGCCTTATGCCCTGGCTACTGTTAGCCACAGCGGTACCATTGCCCATTAATGTAGGGGGCTGTGTACAGCCGTTTAGGAAATAATAGGCTCAAAATGTGTTGTTTATGCTGTTATATTAATCCTGTCTATATTCCTATTGGTTAATTTTATGGCAATAATATTGCTCGGTGGTTAATAATTACTACATTTGTGGCGGGTATATTTTTCATAAGGTGTAAATAAGGTTCCAGTTCTCTGGAGCCTTATTTTTTTTGCCCCGTTCGAGCCTGTTTTTAAATTTTTTTAACAACATATAAATTGCCAGCTTTGAAAAAGGCACTACATTTGTGGTGGGTATATTTTTCATAAGGTGTAAATAAGGTTCCAGTTCTCTGGAGCCTTATTTTTTTGTGGCTACTGCCCGAATCTGCATTTGTGGCATTTTAACAAAAGAAAATTTGGCGGTTTTATAAAAGTTGTTACCTTTGAAGTGGGTATATTTTTCATAAGGTGTAAATAAGGTTTCAGCTCTGCTGGAGCCTTATTTTTTTGTGGCTGGTGATAGGGCTGAATTCACATCAAGAGTATTTTATCGAATAAATAGGAGTTCAGGGTTCATGTTTTTCGAATCTCAGGGCCTCTTTGCAGGCCGGTTGATTAATGATGGCTATAAATTCTGAAATGCACTCAATAAACTTAGCGGCAACTTGAGTTGAGTTTTTTTGAGAACTTTTACGTTACCTTTCTACACTGTAATGGATATTTCAACCGCCATAAAAAAATTCGCCAAGCTAAATGTGGATCGCTCAAAAGGTGCTGTGGCACCTCATAAAGCTATACTCTTGCTGTCCGTTATTCAATCCATTGAAGAAGGGGAAATAAAGGATAACAAAATTTATATCACGGCTGAATTGGTAGCAAGGTTTAAGAATAACT
>CANBTK010000183.1 GCA_947372365.1 Flavipsychrobacter stenotrophus
TACGGTTAGGTTCTGTAAGCCTCCTGTTGCGCGAGCTCATTGCCAGCCCATCCGGTTCGCGGTAGGTCGGGCATACAGTGATGTTGAGCTTATCAAGGCCCAGTATCTGCTTCAGTTCCAGTATCACCATGCACTGCTGGTAGTCTTTCTGGCCCAGGTACATTGTTTCTGGTTGCACAATTTCAAGCAGCCTGCCTACAACCTGGCCTACGCCTTTAAAATGCCCCGGCCTGTTGGCTCCTTCCAGTATATTGTCCAGATAACCAAAGCTATACGATTTTGTCATTTCGGTACCGCCCGGGTAAATTTCTTCAACAGCCGGCAGGAACAAAATGTCACATTCTGATTTTATTAATAAGGCGATATCGTCGTCAGTTGACACCGGATATTTGTCAAAATCCTTTTTGTCGTTAAATTGAGTGGGGTTTAAAAAAATACTGCAAACGGCTAATTTGCCTTCTTCTTTTGCCTTCTTTACCAGCGACAGGTGCCCGGCGTGAAGCGCGCCCATGGTGGGTATGAAGCCAATGAGGGCATTATTTTCTGCCTGTGTTTTTAAGTAGGATTGTAAGCTTGCTGCGCCCTTAAAAATAACCATATTCTTTTTTTGGATGGAAATGTGGTGCAAAATACGGTTGCAATTCAATATTTTCGTAATTTTGCAGACTATTTGTTATAATTATTATTAATAATTAATCTTACGAATGTCAGCAGACACAAAGAAACGAGTATTAATTATTGCCAACGAGTTGTCTCCATACACTGAGTTTACGGACTTTGCGCACATACTTAATAAGTTAGCAATCAAAACTTTTGATTCAGGCCTGGAAATAAGGGTTATCATGCCGAGGTTTGGCTTAATCAACGAACGCCGCCACAGGTTGCATGAAGTTGTACGCCTTTCAGGCATTAACGTTATCATAGATAAGGATGACTATCCCCTGATGATAAAAGTAGCCTCTTTGCCTAGTGCAAGGTTACAGGTTTATTTCATGGATAATGAAGATTATTTTAAGCGCAAATCGGTTTTCCGCGACGACCAGGATAATTTCTTTGACGACAATGGCGAGCGCATGATATTCTTCTGCAAAAGCGCCCTTGAAACTGTTAAGAAATTTGGCTGGCCGCCACACGTTATCCATTGCCATGGCTGGATGACTTCACTGGCTCCACTATACCTGAAAACTACTTACAAAAAGGAGCCTGTATTCGGTTATTCCAAAGTAATCTATACAGCCCAGTCCGACCAGTTTACAGAGACCCTGCATTCTAATTTTGCCAAAAAGGCAATGATTAGCGCTGAAATCAAGGACAAGGACTTTGAAAGCTTTAAAGACGGCACTAACACGGCCCTTACCATTGGTGCAAGTAAATATGCCGATGTGGTAGTGTGCGGGTCGGAAGATATGCCGGCCAATATTACCGATGAGCTGAAGCCAAGCAAAACTAAGAAAATAGTACCTTACGATGCCGGTTGGATTGATGACATAGCACCACTGTTTGACCTTTATAAAAGCTTAACAGAGTCTTAGTTTTTCTTTTCCCAATTTAGCACCTAAATTTAGAATCTTGAACCGTAGTTTTTATCGCCTCCCGGGCATACTCACTTTATTATTTATTGCCGCCATTGCAGGCAGTAGTTGCAGGGAGCATACCCTTATTAGTTCCAAGGTGTCGCCGGCTAACGATACTGCAGGCGTACACGCCGATACCTTAAGTTGTATTACGCATACTTATTTTGACAATGGCCTTTATACCAGTGTCAATATCTCAGGCCTTGATATTAATCAGGGTGTGGGTGCAGTGTACGATACTTTTTTTGGTACTATGGTTGGGTCTACGTTTTTTAACCTCGTGCCACAAACATTCCTCGATGGTATTGACACGAGCATGCATATTGACTCTATGTTTTTGACACTGCCTTACAGTGGCTTTACCTATGGCGATACTGCCAATCAAACAATTACACAGGATTACCAGGTTTTTTATATGGGCGATACGCTGGGGTACTATACCCCATATTACCCCAATAGCGACAAGCCGCTTGATGTGGCTGTGAGCGACCCTGTAACGGTGAACCTTTACCACCTGCGCGACTCAGTTGTTGTGCATGGTGTAGCCCATGCGCCCGGTTTGCATATCAAGCTTAAAAACAGTGCATTATATAGCAAATTATACAATGCCCTTAAAGTCAGCTATGCTGCAAGCGATAAGACCACTGCTTTTGTCAACGCTTTCAAAGGGCTGTGTGTAAGGCCTGCCGATTCCCGTAAGTTCACCAAGGCAATTCCTTATTTCAGGCTTAATGGCACTGGTGCTTATTCCGAGGCTGGTATTATCATGCACTACCATAATTCGGCAGGGCAGGCTGATTCGTTCGAGTTTTACCATGCACAAGGCAGCTGCACGCATTTTAACAGCCTTACAAAATCTTATGGCCGTTTCCCTGTTAACAAGCTGTTGCAGTCAACTCAGGCTAACGATAGTGTTGTTGCACTATCCAACCAGCCCGGTGCATCTATTGATGTAAAAGTATATGGGCTGCTTACGGGGATTCCTAAAGATGTGGTTGTCAATAAAGCCACGTTGCAGATATCTTTAATCAGCTACCTGAATAATTCGGCCTTCTTTGTGCCTGACCAGGTTTTCCCGGTTGGCATTGGTAATGGTACTTACCCGGCTGGCATTACTGCCGGCAGCGAATATGCAGTGGAAGACAGGAAGCCACTAGGCAGCCTTTCGCCTTACGCTATACTCGATGGTAAATCACATACCATTACCTATGGCAACACTAATATTACTACTTACACCATAGGTGTACCCAGGGAAGTAATAGCCAGCATAGCAGCCAAAAACGACACTTTGCACCTGCATATACATGGTACTCAGGTATATTACGGTGCCTACCGTATGTTAGCCGCTGGTGGAAATTATCCCGATATTAAGTACAGGGCAAAGCTAATTGTTGTACATTCATCCTTAAAAAACTGACAAATGTGTGGCATTGTAGGTTACATTGGTAACAAGGAAGCGTACCCGGTAATAATTAAAGGCCTGAAAAGGCTGGAATACCGAGGATACGATAGTGCGGGTATTGCGTTATTGAATGGCGATATGACCGTTTATAAGAAAGCCGGCAAAGTTGTGGACCTTGAAAAGATAGTAGGGGATCAATCTACAGTTGCGACGATAGGTATTGGGCACACCAGGTGGGCTACCCACGGTGAACCCAACGACAGGAATGCGCACCCGCATTTATCCCAATCTGGCGACCTGGCTATTATACATAACGGCATTATTGAAAATTACGCTTCTATCAAAGAAGAGTTAATGAAAAGGGGCTATGTATTTCATTCTGATACCGATACCGAAGTATTGGTAAACCTCATAGAAGAGGTGCAGAAAACGGAAAAAACAACCCTTGACAATGCAGTAAGGATAGCGCTTAATGAAGTTGTAGGTGCTTACGCCATCGTTGTGCTTAACGTTAAAAACCCTAACCAGCTTGTTGCAGCCCGCAAAGGCAGCCCACTGGTTATAGGCATAGGCGAGGGCGAATTCTACATTGCATCAGATGCATCGCCGATTATTGAGTATACTAAGAATGTTGTGTACCTGGATGACCAGGAATATGCTGTTGTGAACCGTGATGGTACATACACAATCAAAACACTCGGTAACATAGAAAAATCGCATGCTATACAAAAGCTGGAGTTTTCGCTGGAGATGATTGAAAAAGGCGGCTTCGAGCACTTTATGCTTAAAGAAATTTATGAGCAGCCCAAAGCTATAGCTGATTCGCTTCGCGGCAGGATGAGCGCACAGGGCGGCTGGATAAAGCTGGGCGGCCTTAATGAGTACGTAAACCGTATTGATAAAGCCGAGAGGTTTATCATTACCGCTTGTGGCACATCATGGCACTCAGGCATGATAGGGGAGTACCTTATAGAAGACCTGGCCAGGGTGCCTGTAGAAGTAGAATACGCTTCTGAGTTCAGGTACCGTAACCCGATCATCGGTGAAAAGGATGTTGTTATTGCTATTTCGCAATCAGGCGAAACTGCCGATACCCTTGCAGCAATAGACCTTGCAAAAGACCGCAGGGCGCTCATATATGGCATATGCAACGTTATTGGCTCATCAATAGCGCGTGCATCGCATGCAGGTTCTTATACCCATGCCGGCCCTGAAATAGGCGTAGCATCAACTAAAGCTTTCTCTACGCAGATTTCCATCATTACATTAATAGCCTTGCAAATAGCAATGGTGAAGGGTACCATACCTACATCTAAGCTCAGGGAGATATTGTATGAAATGGAAAACATACCTAAGAAAATAGAAGAAACACTAGCGCTGGATGCGCAGATAAAGGAAATAGCAGCCATCTATAAGGATGCTACCAACTTCCTTTACCTGGGCAGGGGCTACAACTTCCCAGTAGCGCTGGAAGGTGCTTTGAAACTTAAGGAAATCTCTTACATACACGCCGAAGGCTACCCTGCAGCAGAAATGAAGCACGGCCCTATTGCATTGATTGACGAGAACATGCCCGTAGTATTCCTGGCTACCAACAAAAGCGCTTACGATAAAATAGTATCGAATGTGCAGGAAGTGAAAGCACGCAAAGGCCGTATAATAGCGGTGGTAAACAAGGGCGATACACAGATACGCGCACTGGCTGACCATATAATAGAAGTGCCGGAAACAGAAGAGATACTTTCGCCGCTTATCACTATTGTGCCGCTGCAACTACTGGCTTACCACATAGCAATTATGAGGGGTTGTAACGTAGACCAGCCACGTAACCTTGCAAAATCAGTAACTGTAGAGTAACTTGCGCCCGAATTCAAATTTCATTTATCTAAAAAAGTAAATTTTTTTAACAGCATGCCATATCTTTTTACATCAGAATCGGTATCAGAAGGACATCCCGATAAAGTAGCGGACCAGATATCAGACGCGTTAGTGGACAACTTCCTTGCGTGGGACCCACAGTCTAAAATTGCTTGTGAAACCCTGGTTACTACAGGCCTTGTAGTACTTGCAGGCGAAGTAAAATGCAATACTTACATTGATGTGCAGACTATTGCGCGCGATGTAATAAAGAAAATAGGCTATACCAAAAGCGAATACAAGTTCGAAGCTGAGTCTTGTGCCGTACTGACAGCGATTCACGAGCAGTCAGCCGACATTAACCAGGGTGTAGAGCGTAAAGTGAAAGAAGAACAAGGCGCTGGCGACCAGGGTATGATGTTTGGTTATGCAACTAACGAAACAGCTAACTATATGCCGTTGGCACTTGACCTTGCGCACAACCTGCTGAGGCAGTTGTCTGCAATACGCAACGAAGGCAAGCAAATGAAATATTTGCGCCCTGATGCTAAGAGCCAGGTAACCCTTGAGTACGACGATAACAACAAGCCAGTGCGCATTGACGCTATCGTTATCTCTACTCAGCATGATGACTTCGCTGAAGAAAAAGCAATGCAGGA
>CANBTK010000184.1 GCA_947372365.1 Flavipsychrobacter stenotrophus
CTTTTGCTGGGCCTGGCTTCTGACAACATTGTTAATTACAACATTGTAGAAGGGTTTAACATAGCACCTAAGCTAACGTGGAAGCACACCAGGGATACTATTAACAGCCTTAATGGTGCAATTGCCGCCCGCTATGGTTTTAGCAACGGGCATTTTAATACGGTGGCAAAGCTGTACTACCTGGCTGGTGACAGGGAATGGCGCACCCGCAACTGGCTGGTGGGCGTAGAAGGAGGCCAATATGTTTTTCAATATTATGGCATTAACCCCGTACTGCCATGGTTCAATACCTACGCCGCGCTGTTTGCAAGGCAAAACGACTTGAAAATTTATGAGCGGCAGGAGGCAATAGCTTATGTGAGCCGCAACTATGGCAACGGGCTGAGGTGGTTTGTAAAAACATCGTACCAGCACAGGATGCCATTGGCCAACACAACCAGTTTCAGTTTTGCAAAAACGAACACCGGCGGCTATAAAGATAACTACCCTGTTGCGCTGGCCGCTGCTGCCGAACCGTGGGAGGCTCATGATGCTGTACTGATAAATGCCTCAATAGCCTTTAAGCCAGGTATTACCTATACCCAGTTCCCTGATTTTAAAGCGCCCAATAGCAGCAAATGGCCGGTACTTTCGCTCAACTACCAGAAAGGTATACCGGGCTTACTAAACAGCAAAACTGATTTTGACAAGTGGCGCTTTAGCATATCTGACAACGTGAAACTTAAACTGGCCGGAGACCTGTCCTATAATTTTGTGGCAGGTGGCTTCCTCAATACAAAATATGTTGCTGCCCCAGACCTTATGCACCTCTATGGCAACCGTGGCATTGGCTATGCGTCGCCATACCTGCAAACATTCCAGTTTGCCCAATACTATGAATTCAGCAACAAAGACAAACTGTATGGCGAGGCGCACCTGGAATACCATCTTAACGGGTTACTTACCAATAAAATACCATTGCTTAAAAAGGCAAAATGGTACTTATTGTTTGGCTCCAATAGTTTTTATTCGCAAAACAAGGAATATTATAC
This sequence comes from Flavipsychrobacter stenotrophus, assembly GCA_947372365.1. Taxonomy (GTDB): domain Bacteria; phylum Bacteroidota; class Bacteroidia; order Chitinophagales; family Chitinophagaceae; genus Flavipsychrobacter; species Flavipsychrobacter stenotropha_D. The sequence goes on from CANBTK010000184.1 coordinate 1,032, forward strand.
CGAAGCCTTTGTAGGGCTTGACAATATCGGCTACAAGGCACTGCGCATCCTGAGGGTTGATTTTGTGCAGTCGTGGGACAGCCATATGGGGCATAATTCAGGCATCCGCTTTGGCTTATCCAGTGCCAACTTCCTTGTTAATAAGGATAACCCAACCCGCAGCGAATGGTAAATTAATGGTTAACAAACCTGGGGCTGCCAATTGCCCACCACTGGCGTCAAGGGGCACCTGAGCTGAAAATAAACCGCAAATAAAAATGTGTAACAAAGCGGGGACTGCCAATTGCCCACTGCCAACCGCCGACTATAAACCCTACCACCCACTCGCCAAAACATCGGCTATGTGCATAGTTTGTATAGGCAGGCGGTTATTATCAATGTAGCCCTGCATGTGCATCATGCAGGAAACATCGGTAGTAATAATGTATTTCGCGCCCGTTTCCAGTGCGTTTTTCACTTTCGACTGAGCCATACCTATGGAAATGGGCTCAAATTTAACCGCAAATGTACCGCCGAAACCGCAGCAGGTTTCACTTTCCCTCATTTCTATGAGCTCCAGCCCCTTTACATTTTGCAGCAGTTGGCGGGGTTCTTTCTTTATGCCGCATTCGCGCAGTGCGCCGCAGGCATCGTGGTAGGTAGCCTTGCCATTTAGCACAGCGCCCACATCATCTGCCTTCAGTATATTGATAAGGAATTCCGAAAATTCAAACACATTTTTAGTAACCTGGCTGCATAGCAGGTGGTCGGAACTATTATCGAACATCTCGGTGTAATAGCTTCTTATATAGCCGGTGCAAGACCCGCTTGGGCCTACAACATAGCTTTTATCTTTAAAATCGTGCAGGAATTTTTGGCCTACAGCCTTTGCCTCATCGCGGTAGCCAGCATTGAAGGCTGGCTGGCCGCAGCATGTCTGCCCCTGGTTGTAGGTAACTTCGCAACCCAGTTTCTCCAATACTTTTACCATATTCATCCCTGTTTGGGGATAAAGCTGGTCAACAAAGCAAGGTATAAATAATTGTATCTTCAAAGCTAATATTCAAGTGGTTGTACTTAATAAATGAACCTGGCAAAAGAGGTAAGCTTGCCCGAAACAAGGCGCTAAGTTAACAATGTAATCCCGTTTTTCTTTTCCTAACCACAATTTTTATTGGATATACCTTAATTTTATAACCCTGCAACCCACTAAAACAGGTACACCCGCATATGAGCAAGGAAACAATTGTAGAAATAAAAGAAATAAACATAAGTGATAATTACAGCCTTATTTCCGGGTTTATGCTGCATTTGCACAGGCACGAGCACTTGTTGTTTGATAAAACTGCCCAGTGGGATGATATTGAGGCTAACTACATGAAGCACATTATAGCCATGCAGGAGGAAGCCGAAGGCACATGCCTTGTGGCTTATAAAGATGGTGTACCAGCGGGTTTCATATTTGGCTATACCGTGGACCAGGACGATAGCCGGATAGAAGTGTACGAGGGCAAAGAGTTGTACGTATCAGACGGTTATATAGCCGAAGCGTTCAGACGGCAGGGCATCTACCACAAATTAAATAAGCAACTGGAACAAACCTACATTGATAAAGGCGTTTTGCGCATTACCCGCTTCACGCACATACAAAATACCCGCATGAGGCAACTGCTGGAAGAAGAAGGTTACTTTGTAACCCGCCTGCTTTATGAAAAATGGGTAGATTAACCTATGCTGCCCCCTACCCTTTTACGCCTTCAATATAGGCCATAGGCACTGTTAGCTTTAATGCTCCGTTTCTTGCGGCCAGTGCGTTCAGGTTTTCTTCCAGTTTTGTAAATACGGCAATGTGATGCTCCTGCGGCACCAGGCTTAACCACGATGCCAGCCAGCCCAGTTTTATGAAATAGTGGTTAAGGAATGCCGCCCCATCAAGGAATTGCATGGTAAATTCATCCTTATGCACCGCACTGATGCTAAGCCCACAACCAGTAAAAAGGCTTGAAATACTTTCCGTACTACCCCTATGCGTTTGTTGTTCTTTTAGTTTAGCAATCAGGTTGCTATGCCCGGTTTCCTGAAGTGCCGTTTCAAATACTTCATAAAATTCGTGCCAGTGCCCGTTTAAATTGGTCGTTAAAGCAAGCCGCCCGTTAGGGGCCAGCACCCTGTAGCATTCCGCAAATACCTTTTCTGGCTCATCAAAGTTATTAAGTCCAAGGTTAGACACAATAAGGCTTACCGCCCCATCGGCAAAAGGTATTTGGGCAGCCGAGCCTTCAATAACCTTTACCTGCTTAACCCCATAATTCGCTATTTTCTCGTTGGCCCTGGCGTTGGCATTTGCCCATGGGTCAAGGCCGTAACAGGTGCAGGAATCCCCTAGCCGCTGGGCAAGTTCCAACAACGGAAACCCTGCCCCTGAGCCAATATCCAAGACAGTGAGGCAAGGCCTCAACTCCAGATGCTTTAGCAACAGCAATCCAAAGGACGCGCTCCACAAAGGCGCTTCATCGAATGTATTGATTAACGCAGGTGTATCTTCAAATTTACAAGAAAGGAAATCAAGGGCCATGGCAAAAGGTTATAAGTTAAAGGTAAATATTTTGGGTAATTGCTGTCCATTAGCACAGCCGGCAGGTACAATAATATTCAGTATCTTTTTAAGGTAAATATGCCGTAATTTTGCACCCTTAATGGTAAAAATAGGCAATATAGAGCTGGGGGAATTCCCATTATTACTGGCACCCATGGAAGACGTTAGCGACCCTCCGTTCAGGGCTGTGTGCAAAGAAAATGGTGCGGACCTAATGTATACCGAGTTCATTTCATCGGAAGGGTTGATACGCGATGCCATAAAAAGCCGCCAGAAGCTGGACATTTACGATTACGAAAAACCGATAGGCATACAGATATTTGGTGGCGATGAAGATGCCATGGCGCTTTCTGCAAAGATTGTAGATGCCACGAAGCCCGACCTGCTGGATATTAATTTTGGCTGCCCGGTAAAAAAGGTGGTATGCAAGGGCGCTGGTGCAGCAGTGCTGAAGGATATTGAGCTGATGGTGCGCCTGGCGGGGGCCTGCGTACGCAGTACTACCCTGCCCGTAACCGTAAAAACAAGGCTCGGCTGGGACAATAACTCTAAAAACATAGAAGAAGTTGCCGAGCGGATGCAGGATATAGGCGTGCAGGCACTTACCATACACGGCCGCACCCGGGCGCAGCTTTATAAAGGCGATGCCGACTGGAGCCTTATAGCGGCAGTTAAAAACAATCCACGCATACACATACCTATATTTGGCAATGGCGACATTGATAGCCCTGAAAAGGCGCTGGAATACAGGAACAGGTATGGCGTTGACGGCATAATGATAGGCCGTGCAGCTATAGGCTATCCCTGGATATTCCGTGAAATAAAGCACTACTTTGCTACGGGTGTAATAATGGCTCCACCAACAATAGCCGAGCGCCTGCAGGCAGTGCGCAAGCACCTGTACGGTGCACTTAATTGGAAAGGCCCTAAAGTGGGCGTGCTGGAGATGCGCCCCCATTATGCCAGTTACCTAAAGGGGCTAAGCCACGTGAGGGAATTCCGTACACGCCTGGTAACCACGGAAAATGTCAGCGAAATAGAGCAGATTTTTGTAGAGATAGAAAATTTCTACGCTGCCGAATTTCAACCTGCCTGATTGTAGCTGCCCAACAACAATTTTTCATACAATAATTTGTAAATACCCACTCAGGTATAATTATGTATATTTGAGCCTGTAGCCACCAAAATCTTTTTATTTTTCATGCCCGCCTTTAGAAAAGTTGCCAGAAAACTTTGCTGCGCTACACATTATGTGTTGGTATTGGCGGCAATTTTTGTTGCCATGCTCGGTTCTTGCAGGCGGGCAGGCTCCAATGCAGATAATGCTTACCTTGACTTCTTTGCTGCACAAGGCAAACTGGCTGACAGTGGCAGGATAGCGTTTGCTATGCATAATATTGACTCATTATACTACAATACCCAATCGCCTTCCCCACTTCTACAATATAAAAGGATGAGTTTCAGGGCTCGCTTCTATTATTTTTTCAATAAAAAGGACTCGGCCAAGTTGTCAATTGACAGTACGCTATACATATTGGAGCATAACAAAATAGCTAAAAAATATGGCCCGGAATATGCAAGGGCGCTTTATAGCAGGGGCGACTACTATTTTAACGATAACCAAATTGACTCAGCGTTCTATTACTTTTCCAGGAGCAGGGAGATATCGCTTGCGTTGCACGACAACTACCTTATAGGCAGGGAATCCTACCACCTTGGGATGGTCACCTACAGGCAACAGCGGTATTCCGAAGCTGCCGAGTATTTTAAAAATGCGTTTACATGTATTTCCTCTACCGCAAGGCATGATTCTATTCATTACTACTGGCTACAGGAAATACTCAATAATACAGCGCTTTCATATACGAAAATCGA
>CANBTK010000185.1 GCA_947372365.1 Flavipsychrobacter stenotrophus
CTGGCTGTAGTATATTATTTTTGGCGATACCATGCCGCAGGCAGGGTAGCTATCCAGTGTTTCTGCAAGTGTTTGCACCAGGCCGGGGGTAAACTCCGTATCATTGTTTACAAAAAACAGGTAGTCGCCCCCCGCCTGCTTTATGCCTAGGTTGTTGCCCCCGGCAAAGCCAAGGTTCACATTGGACCGAATGAACTTAATGCCGGGGTATTTGCCCTGCCAGCCGGGTACAGGGTTATTTTCGCTGCCGTTGTCCACCACTATTATCTCCAGTGGGGCATAGCTATTGGTGCTGAAAATAGATTCCAGCAGCGCTTCTGTTACCAGGCTTTGGTTAAAATTAACGGTAATGACAGAAACGCTTTTCATGGTACTATTTACAATAATTTGTTGGTATTGATTTTGTTGTGTAGCTTATCTATTGTTTTTATCCAGTAAGTCCATTATATCCTTACTGGTTTCGCTGCTGAACTTCCGTGCGAAGAGCTTGTCAGAGCTTTCTAATTTTTTGGCATCTTCCATATCCAGTATTTTTGGGCTGGCACCTCCGCCTGACCAATCAAGGTATACCAGATTGTCATTAACCATCTTATCCCTGAAGGGTGAATTATATAAAATAGTCTGGAATATAATTTCGTCAGGTGCCCACGTAAGCTTAAAGAAGCTGCTTATCCACGATTTTTCTTTTATATATTTTACCATGTAGGCTACGCTTTCAGGCGTTGCCGTAAACCATTGCGAACGGCCCATGGCGGTGATACCTTCTGGCAGTTTGCGCTTGGGTAAAATGGTATTCATCAACTGCTCCAGACGGTAGGTACCTGCGGGCAGGTGGTAGTTGATAAGGTGGTATTGGGTAATGCGGGGAATAGCTTCCTGCCACTCATCGGTAAGCGACAGGTATTGCATAAATATTTTCCCGGGATTATCGCTCAGGAATTGGTGTATATGGGTTGTGTTTTTTATAGGATAGTCCTGCCCGCTCAGGAGGTTGATGTAATCATAATGCCTGCCGAGGGCCAGAATTTCATCGAAGCCATTAATTGTCGCCTGCACAATGCTGTAGCCGCCCCAGTAAACTTTCACCCGGTTACGTATAAAAATTACATTGGGTATGTTAGCCAGCGCCATAAACGGCTCAATAGGCGTTTTTTTATCTACATGTATATAAAAATCGGCATTCTCATGTGCAAGCCTGCCCAGCAATCTTTCCAATTGCCCGGGATTCGCATGCGTAAGTATGAGGTGTGCTAACTTCATGAATGTAAACATAATATTTAGTTAGGAAAACCGATAATATGCGGCGGCAAAATTCCATTAATGGCCGGTTAATTATTTACGCAGGCAGTGGGTTAATAGTTTGCGGCAGCGCGGCACAATTTTGTTGGCTATCAGGGTTTTATGGAAACGCTGGCTGGCAAACCTATTGTAGCATTACCGTGGGGTTTGCAACCCATTGATGGCTTTATAAATTTCCTTTACATTATTCTCCCATGTATGCGAGGCGGCGAAGGTTTTGCGGGCATGCTGTAGGGCGGGGCTATCGGTAGCCAACGCCACTTCTATAAGCTTGATGTATTCTTCCCTACTGGCTGCAAGGCCTACATGGGCTGCGAAAATGCTCATGGCCTCGGTATTGGTTGCTACGGTTGGTTTGCCCATCGCAAGGTATTCGTCAATTTTGCGGGGGTAATTGCCTATCGTCACTTCATTGACAATTTGAGGGTTCAGGCATACGTCAAATGAACGGATATAGGCGGGTAATGCTTCCGGCGGCTTAGGCCCCAGGAAATAAACGTTCGGTATATTATGCAGCTTGCTGGCCTTGAACGCATCATCTTCAGGCCCTACCATTACAATGCTCCATCCGGGCCTTTGGGCGGCAATGTGTTCCAGCAGCCCTATATCCAGCCGTATGCTTTGCAGTGCGCCTACATAGCCAATTACAGGGTGGGGCAGCGCGGCTATATCGGCAGGCACTGTTTTGTCTTTCGGGTTGCTGAACATTTCGAGGTCGCAGCCCTGGCCTACGTAATAAGATGCCGGGTTATACTTGCGGCAATAGTTAGCCAGGTAGGTGCTATTGGCCAGGCATAGGTCGCTTTTAGCTATGAGCTGAGGTTCCAGTATATCGCCATGGAATTTCCAGTAGCTAACCCCCAGCATATAGTCGCGGGAGTAGTATATGCTTACGGCAGGCTGCAGCAGTTCCTTCAGATAAAAGGAGCGGAACATATCATTGTCGTTAAACAAGATGATGTTTTTAAACCCCAGTTCTTGTATAGCCCGCTGTATGGATGCCGCAAATTTTTTGTTGTTGCGCTTATTCAGCAGGTTAAAAACCGGCCTTATTTTTATCCAGTTGATAGACTCCGTAAGGCAATCGGGGAATAAATTCCAGAGGTTGGGTTGTATTTCGGCTATACCTTTTTCCCTGCCTTCAATAACCGCAAGGCGCTTTTGCACTTTCGGGTCGGCTTTGTGGCGGAGCAGGGTTATCCTGTCCAGGGTACTATTTACGTATAGCACCCGGTTGTGGCGGCTGAATTCGAGGGCAATATTTTTACAATTGCTGCCAATGCCGGTATCCCAGGGCTGCTGGCCCACAATAACAATGTCCCTGTTTACGAGTGTATCACTGCCCGGCATGCTGTTGTTGGTTTTGTTGTGTATCTAACCTGCGGGAAATGGTAATTAATGCCGTACCGAGGTAAAAAATGATATTCGACGGGAACTGCACCAGCGCCTCCTGAGGGTAGTTGCCAAAGTTGAGGGCAAATACAATAAGCAGCCCGATAAGGCAAAACGATTTGAGTTCGGGGTCTTGTATCTTAAAATAGTTATTAACGCCCGATACCATAATGGTAGCCATAAGCGAGCAGAAAATGAACAGCCCTATCCAACCTTGCTCCACTGCCACCCTTACGTAGCCGCTGTCAGGTGGGAAATTGGAAAGGTAGGTGCCGGGCGAAAAACGCTTGCCCCATTCGCCGGTTGACCCCAGCCCGCCGCCCATAGGGTGGGAGAGTATGTAGGGCTGTATGCGCTTCTGGTTCATCTTCCTGAGGTTGAACGAGGCATCTTCTGATGGCTTGAATGCTGTCTGGAACCTGTAAATCGTCTGGTTGCTGGTGGGCATCAGTACCAGCCCCGTGCCCAATACAGCAGCAGCAATCATGATAATCATCACTTTCCTGTTGAATTTCAGTATTGCGAGCAGTACCAGCCCGGCAGGCACCAGCACATATGCCCCCCTTGTGCCGGAGTAAAGCATTACTAAAAGGAAAAATACGATAAAGAATGCCAGCAGCATTTTTTTCCACCGTGCCTTTACGCCACTATAAAGCCCAATGCACATGAAGCTGACCGTAACCATATTGTAGGCAAAGGCAACAGGGTCGGAGAAAATGGAGAATTTGCGCCATACGCCGCCAATAAATAACAAAAGCTCGATACCGGGGTCGGAATGCAGGTACTGTTCTTCAAAGTCGAAGAAGCCGATATGCTCTTGCTTAAATGCGTAGGCGGCGGCAAATAGCGCCAGGCAGATCCACAGTTTGAAAATGAGCTTTATGTTTTTCTTGCTAGTAAGATAGTAGGTAAATACAAAGTAGTTAAACATAACTATGGCTACAGTACGTATGGTATACATCCAGGCTTCTTGCGAAGCCGCAACTGGGTTTATGTACTCCAGGCAGTTATAGGCAATCCAGAGCAGGGCCATAAAACTGATAGGGCCACTGAACATACTCCAGTCTTTGTTTTTTTTCTGGTGTATGAACAAGCTGAGGATGAACAAAGCCTCCATGCCATCCATTAGCGTACCCAGCGGGAAATCTACCCCAAGCTTCAGGAACCACATAATGAAGTAACCAAATGTGAAATATACGAGTATGCCAAAAACGGGGTAAGCAACAATAGCAAACACGATAGGCAGCGCAAACAAACCAATAATAGTAACAGCGCCCAGTTTGTACCCAAGTGTAGTTACCGCAAAGGCTAGTGCGGTAGATAGGAGAAATAATAATGTGATGCCAAAAGGGTTATTGAGTTTTTCCACCAGGAAAAGCCTTCGCAGCATAGCCGTGAAAGTACTTTTTTTAGGGGCCACAGGTATGGTAAACTCTCTATCCATTAAAAAAATAACAACTTAAAAAAGAAAATGAAGGTGGTAGCAATAACCATTATCAAAGCCAGTACCCGGGTTATTTTCCGGGCATTCCTTTCCCTTGTGGCAACCCTGTTCACATATTTTTCCGATGGCTCTACCCTCATGGCTTGTTCTTTATTTCATCAATGCCTTGTTCATGGTAATGGGTGGTAGCGACCGAAATTTTGTTGGCGCTCCTTACCCTCATTAAAGACAGTACCTGAAAAAATATGAACTTAGGTATGCCTATCAGGGAGTTATAGACTGCCTTTTCGGGCTTGGCATGTTCTATAGCCAGTATAAAACCAGTAACAAAACAAACAAAGCCTAACAGCCATGCCGCTGCCACAGGCAGGCTTATGAAGATATTTGCCAGCATAAAAAATACCGAAAGGAGTAGGAAAATAAACAATGGCGGGCGCAATAGCACTATGCCAAAAAGGATACGGTTGATTTCAAATTTTGCCAGGCCTTGCCCCAATACGGAGAAACCGAACTTGAAATAGCGGAACCAGGTGTTTATCCAGCGGGCGCGCTGCTTTACCAGTTGGTCGCTGCCCGATGTTTTTTCGTCATACACTATTGCCTTATCAGTAAAGGCAATGCGGTTGCCCCGCCTTAAAATTTCGTATTGCAATACTTTGTCAAAGCCCGCACCGGTAATATCCAGTTTTTCAAGGCATTCTTTGTAAAGCTGGGTGGTGAAAGCCATGCCTGAGCCCGCAAGGGTAGCCGAGGACCCCAGCCTGAATAATGCATCGCCATCGTAAAAATGGTAATACATATCGCGGGCAGCATCCAGGCAGGCGTAGGTAGTATCCAGGTTTTTGGCTTTCCTTATGCCTTGTACCGCTTTGAAACCCGCATCGAAATAAATATCCAGCTCATTGAGGTAGTTAGCATCCACAAGGTTGTCGCTATCAACGATAGTAAGCCTTTCATGCTGCCTTTTAAACCGGTTTATGGCGTAAAAGTGCGAGCGGGTATTGCTGCCAAGTGTTTCCTCCGGTCGCAGCACAATAACCCTTTCATCGGCAAATTTCAGGTTGGTGATGTCGCACTTATCAGCTACAATGTATATGAGGTAGTTGCTGTAGTTGAGCTTCAGTATAGAATCTACAACAGTGGGTAGCGAATAGGTTTGCTCGTAGGCGGTGACAATAATGGCGTAGTCTGCTTCTTTTTTCGGGCTGTTTTTTGCAGGGTAAACTTTCTTCCGGGTAAGCTTATAGCCAATGAACAACAGTAGTGGCAGCACAAGGTTATACCCTATAAGGGCTTGCAGTAACAACCATGCATCGTAGGCTACCTTATTG
>CANBTK010000186.1 GCA_947372365.1 Flavipsychrobacter stenotrophus
AAAAGGCATCAAGAGAGAGGTTTATTAGGTTCAAAAATAAGGGGCATGAACGGCAACTTACCGGCCTGCAAAGCAGTGCCTTTAAGTTTGCTTATCCATTCCCCGCTTATTACTATCACAAACAGCAGCAAGCCTGCCTGTGTTTCCAGCATTGATTCGGTTAAAAAAGTAATGGCCACCAATATGCCGGTATAGGCCAGGAAGCTATTCCCCCGGCTGAACGCGCCTGCAATAATGTAGCCCATTATTGCCAGCAGCAGTGCCAGCCCCACCAGCCCAAACTGCACAAATGTTTCCATATACTGGTTATGCATATTGTACTCCCTGTAGCCGGTATTGCCGGGTGAGCCATCGCCTTTGTACAGGCGGTAGCCGTCCATGGGCTGCTGTATAAGGCTATGGTAGCGCTCGCCACCTGCACCAAAAAGCCACAGGTTGCGCGTGCTGATAAGGTTATACCCCATGCGCCACATCAGCAGCCTTATGCTAAGGCCGTCAAAGTGGTAGTTCTGAAAATCGGTACTATGCAGGGCTACAGTATAGTTGCGGGTATCAATATCGGCATACCGCTTTTTGATAGGGTTGTCAGTTATGGCAACTACCAGCAAAGTGCCAACAGCAACAGCCAGCAAGGCTACACTGTACCTGCGCTTTACCGCACCCATTACCATGGGGATAACCAACAACACTGTACCTGCAACAATAAGTATTTTGGAACTGAGCAACAGCAGGCTGCAATACAAAAAAACGCCACAGGCATGCACCAGCTTTACCGGCTTAAAGGCAAAAGGGTTGGTAACTATATAACCGAGCACTATGAGTATGTACAACGATAGATAAATCGCACTTAGCCCGGTAGCCCCCGCATATTCATGGTAGAAGAAAACACTACTATCGTGCAGGTGCTGGTATTTTACAACAGCTGCTGCCAGGCAGGCTACCGCGCCCGCTGTAACCCCACAGGCCAGCCCGGCAATGCCAACTTGCCATAGGCCGCTGATACCGGAACAAGCCAGCGTAAAAACTACAGGCACCACCACCAGCGATACCTTACGCTCCACATCGCCATAGGCATAGCTGTTGCCGGGATAGGCAAAGAATACAATAAGCTGGAACAGGTAGTAGGCAAACAACAAAATGAATAACGGCTGTTTAAAATAACCTTTGAAATATTTCAATGTACCGGGCGTGAGCAACACAACAATACCCAGTACGCTAAACAATAAGGTGAAGGCGCGAACCTGGTTGATCCACGGCAATGCAAACAACATAATAAAGAATAGCCCTTTAGTTATATTGTGTATAAAACCTGCTGGCATGCCTCCCCGTACTTCCATCTGTTGAAATAAGATTCTATTGTATCTGTTATTACATCCCAATTATGGTCGTGCTGTATTTTCCTTTTGTTATTGGCCAGGAAAGTTTCATGGCTTTCTTTAAGCAGTTTTTTCGCCAATAGCGCACGCAGGCTATCGGCATCGCCAAAATAATAGGCATCGCTGCCCAGTACATAGCGGTTAAAGATATTATCATGTGCGCATATTAAAGCGCCACAGCCCATGGCTTCAAGCAAAGACGGGTTAGTGCCACCCGCCGAATGCCCGTGCAAATATATGCGCGAATGGTGCCGCAGCTCATTGAGCGCTGCTGTATCAAATATAGGCCCGGCAAAACAAATATGGCTGTGCTTGCTATAGGCAGCATACATGCGCCTGCCAAATGGGGTGTTGTTATAGTTGCCCACCAATACCAGCTTCCGGCTAGCAAAATCGCGGTAGGCATTCAGTATGGTTTCAATGTTATTTTCAGGTTCAAAGCGCGCTATGAGCAAATCGTACTCATTGCTTTTTAATGCAAACTGGCCCATCACCCCTGTTTCTTCGCCCGTGGCATTAAACAGCTCCGCGCCATAAGTTACCAAAACCGCATCGGCATTAAATTTCCCTTTCAGGTAATCTTGTATGCCCCGGGAATCGGCCACCAGGTAATCGCTGTACATAACACCCCATTTTTCGGCATGGGTAAGGAAGTATTGGGTGAGCTTATTGTACTTGGCCCTCGACCATTCCAGCCCATCCATATTAGTAACCAGTATGGCGCTTTTAGGGAACAGCCACGACCATATAGTGCTGCTGGTATAACCCAGTTGCAATATCACATCAAAACCCTGCCCCCGGCTATCCCTTATACAGTTAAAATCATAAATAAACTGGCCTACAGTCCCTAGTACCTTCTCTGGGTCGTAGCACCTTACTAAACGTACATTTTTATAGGTTGCTGCTGTGTAGCTATGCTTGTGCGATGTATATACAATTACTTCATGGCCCCTTTCGGCCATCCGGGTCGAAAAATGCTCCGCAAATTGTTCGAAGCCCCCATATTGATTTGGAATACCCCTGGTACCGATAATACCAATTTTCATACTTAGTTTGTTATAGGTTTAATAGATGGTTTACAGGTTGATGGTATGTGTGCTAACTCAGGCAACACAAATTCCATCACATAAAAAACGTTAAATTTAATTATTTTATCTGATATTCTTCATAACCTCGTTATAAACCGACAAGGTAACGCTTGCGGCCTGCTGCCAGTTATAGGTGCTTTGCACCATTTCTTTCAGCAACTTATTGGGCTCTGCTTCCGATGCTTTGACTATCGCTTCATATATTGAAGCGGGGTCGCCGGGGTCGCAGTACCAGGCATTATTGCCAAAATATTCGGTGGTATCGCCTTTATCCGTTATTACCAGGTTACAATAATAATAGGCCGCCTCAAGGCTGCTAAGGCCGCAGGTTTCGTTCCAGCTGGGCAGCACGTGCACCTTTGCTGCCTTATATTTATCATGTAGCTGCTCCGGGGGTATAAAGTTTTCGAAAGTGATATTGCTGCCAGCTATTTTGCGGCACTGTTCATAATATTTTACATGGTTGGGGGCTGGCTTGCCTATTATTTTCAGGTTGAAGTCCGTGCCATTGAGTGCCTTTATAAGGTTCAGGTGGTTTTTTTTGCCTTCTATCCGCGACACACACAATACTTCCCTGGCATCCGGCTTTACAAACCCGGCCAGCTCCCCGGCTTCAAAAACCTCCATATCCACGCCATTATAAACTACCCTGTAGGGCAGGTTAATGCCATAGTGCGATGCAAACCTTTGGTACTCGCTTTCGGAATTGGGTAGCAGGTAAGCGGCCCCTTTTGCCAGCTCCTTTACCGATTTCCGGTGGCCCCAGTACAGGTATTCAGGGCTTTTTATGGCTTCGCCGTTTTTCAGCCAACGCCCTACAGCCTTTATGTACTCCATCTGGTCGGTAGTAAAGGTTTTGTTCAGTAGGGCCGTAATGCCAGTAGCGTGCAGCCGCTGGTATTCGCTGAAATCAACAAAAATGGTAGAGAGTACGTAGGGCTTGCCGCTCCGCTTGATATGCCCCAATGCATCGGCGGGGCGTATGGCGTTAAATATATGCAGCAGGTCGTAGCGGCTGTAATCAATAGCCTCGCTGGTGAGCTTTATGTCCACTTCTGTACCCAGTTGCCTGAGGTACTTGGCGGTGGAGAGTATCTGCATCGTATCCCCCCCATATACGCTATATAAGGTGTGCCTGACTAAAAAAAGTACTTTCATTATTAAGCGATAGGTTTTAAGGCAGTTGGGCGGCTACGGCTAAACTCAGGAAAAATATTTGAAAAGGCTAAAACCCAAACAAAATATTCCGATGTGTTGGTAATGTAGCTGCCGGTAAACTGGTAAATAAATACGAACAAAAATAGCCATAACCTGTATGAATTGGCAAAAACCTTTGCCCGGAAAAACAAAAAAACTTCCAGCCCCATCCTGGCAGCAAAACCAATATACCCAAAATAGGCTATTGTTTCGGCGCACGCATTGGGGATACGGATGGTACTGGGGATGTTGTAATAGTGGTAATAATTAATAATAATGCTCCTGCCCAGCAACTTTAATTGGCCTGGGCCCACGCCCCACCAAATGCTTTTAAGCTGCGCTACCTTGTGTGCGAGTATAAACGCCTCGTATGTCCTGCCCCTCGATGAGGTATCGCGCCCATCAAATATGTTGCGCATACGCATAAACAGGGGGTTATGGGGCATCAGGTAGTAGCCCGCAACCAGTGCCACAGCAACCAGCAGCAGCCCTGCAGCAAAATAAAGCCGCTGTTTACGTGCCGGTAATACCCGGGTAAATGTGGCACAAAATACCATAGCTGCAGATAGTACCAAACCCAGCATAACCCCAAGCGAGAACGACAGTACCAATGGCACCGTAATGATAAACAGGGTTACCAGCGGCTTCTTTGTTTTAAAGTACATGAAGCGCGAATAAAAGTAAATGACAACCGGGGCTAGCAAAAAACTATAGTGCGACGCCTCGGACGTAAACATCTTTAAGCGCGGGATAGGCTTTATATTTTCTGATATTGGCACGAGGTACCAAACCAGCGGCTTCAACGAAGCGGAAAACAAAAGGGGGATACTGAGCACCGCCAACACAAAATTAAATATGGCGATATCCCTGAAAATAAGGTCCAGGTTTACCAAACCCTTGTTGATGTACCACGCAAAGGCGCTTACGAAACAAGCCAGCACGACCAGTATAGTTGTTGAAATAAAATAGTACCCGGTTTCAACGCCCAGCAATAGGTGTATGGGTACATAGCAGGCTAATGGCAGCAGCCACAAAGCAGTTTGCTGCAATCGGGACTGCCTGGCCAGCAGGTATAGCCATACCGGGGCCAGCAGCAAAACCAGGTTCAGCCCCTCCGGTAAAAGAAAGGTGTTGAAGAAAAAAATGAGCAGGAACAGCATCCACGCCCAGCCATGCTTTACATTTTGGGCGATTGCTTCCATAATTTCATATTAATTACTGATGACAGGTAAAATTTCCACAATAAGGCCAAAACTGCTACCGCCAGCACTATGCCTGCCAGTACATTGCTGCTGCTATATACCAGGGCAACCGCAGCATACATAGGCAGCATTTCGCCTACGGCCAGCTTCCACGAATAAGATTGGCGCATATGCTGTTGCACCATGGCATTAATAACCGGCATAGTAAGGCACATAGCCAGTACCATACCCTGTACCAGCGCAGCCGCACTATGAAAATACAATAGCCCCCCTACCATTAATACATAGCAAACCCCGCAATAGATGATGGTGCCAATGGTGGCAGCCTTCTCTTTGCCCGCTGCATTCAGGTATAAAAATGGCATAATGGTGTGGGCAAAAACAATTTCAAACGCCACAAAGCCCTGTATGTAAACATACATGCCTGCATATGCTTCTTTGCCCATCCAAAGCGTGAAGAGCGTTGGCGAGATAAAATAAAACACCAATAACGACACCGTTATAAACGCCAGCAGTATGCCCCGCATAGCCCCATATAGCTTTTCCGGGTCGCCACCCTGTGCCGCCATGGCGGCAATACGGGGCAACACCC
>CANBTK010000187.1 GCA_947372365.1 Flavipsychrobacter stenotrophus
TGAGCTTCAAAAAATGCCTACTTCTTTTTAGTTTTCAATCATCGTGCGGCATTGGCTAAGCCAACCAATTTTTAATCCTTACCAAAACCTACGTCTTCAATATACCGGCCGCTATCGGCTGCCTGGGTAGCTAAAATATCGCAGCGGTTATTGTATTTGTTGTCGGCATGGCCCTTTACCCAAACAAACTTAACATTGTGTTTCCGGTAGCTGCGCAAAAACCGGGCCCAGAGGTCGGCATTCTTTTTACCCGCGTAGCCTTTCTTCTCCCATCCAAATACCCATTTTTTCTCTACAGAATTTACTATGTAGGCCGAGTCTGTATAGATGGTAACATCCAGCCCCTCGCGGGTCACCGATTCCAGTGCTGCTATAACGCCCATCATTTCCATGCGGTTATTGGTGGTGCGGGTGTACCCTTGCGAAATTTCCTTCACGGCGGTGCCCCACTGCAATATGGCACCATAGCCACCAGGGCCGGGGTTGCCACGCGAAGAACCATCGGTATAAATAATAAGTTGAGGCATGGGTTGTGTATTTAGAAGTATCCCACACATTAAAAGCGTGGGGCACTTACTGTCATTGCATTAATTATGGAAAGCTTTGTGCTGGAACCTGTTAGAACTTGTTCTTCCACATCATGCTTTCTACAGGCCTTATGTTGCGGCCGGTATATTTTGCATTGTCCTTGGTATTGTACTTATTCTGTACATCGCCCAGTACCGGGAAGTAAATAAGCTGGCCTATAGGCATGCCGGCATATACCCTTACCGGCTGTACACAGGATATCTCCAGCGTCCAGGCATTGCAGAAGCCAACATCGCCCTTACCGGCAGTAGCATGTATATCTATGCCCAGCCTGCCTGTAGATGACTTACCTTCCAGAAAAGGTACGTGGGCATGGGTTTCGGTATATTCCAGGGTCACGCCAAGATAAAGCGTAGCAGGCTGCAGTACGTAGCCTTCCTCTGGTATTTCAAAATGGGAAATAGTGTTATGCTTCCTTGCATCAAGCATAGTATCGTTATACATTGCCAGGTATTTCCCTAAATGCACATCATAGGAATTTGAGCCAAGGTTTTTCCTGTCATACGGCTCTATAACTATAGTGCCCTTTTCTATCTCCTCGAGTATACTTGTGTCAGACAAAATCATGGCGCAAAGATATATTGGTAATTTGAAATTAAAAATGGGTGTAGAAACAGCTGTTAGCCCCATTCCCACAAAATTCATAACTTTAACCCATTCTTACAATCCCCAATGAAGGCTTTAGTCATTTTCATTACCTGCTTTTTTATTTTTTGTGGCCCCGCCAGCGCAATTGGCAGGAAACACAGGTATAATGGCGCACCAAAAACTGAGGTGGAGCTGATGAATAAAGTACTGGAATGCCTCAGGGATAAGGATACCGCATCTTATTACTACCTTTTCCCACCTTTCGATAGCCTGTGGAAACTGGTAGTGCATAACCCCGACCAATCGGCTGAAACCCAGAAAGAGCTGAATAAACTGCGCGAGCACCCTACTGTGCTTATAGACCTGGACCCCTTTTATAACCATGCCATAATAGGGCGGTTTGTGCAAGCTTTAAAAAAGGGCGAAGACTCCGGCATACAATGGCGGGGCATAGTATCGCAAAGGTTTGAATTGCAGAAACAAGAACTTACCCGTGGCATGGAAGGGCTACAAAGGGTAATACCCGAGCGGTTCAAGGGCTACCTGTTTGTAAGGGATATGCTATCCAGCACTACCTACTGCATAACTATAACCGAAATACAAAAGATAAACGGCTATTACTGTGGCGGGCAGGTGCTGAATGTGCTTGAAGCCAGCAATATAGACCAGTATATAGCCATGGAGCGCGCAGAACGAAAGCACCTGGAAAAAATGCGGCACCTTGCCGAACAGCGCGCGACAGATTCGGTTAAAATAGACTCATCGAAAGGGGTGGCCAGTGTAGCCGACTCTGCAAAAGCCGCCGATTCCACGAGCAAAGCCCTCGCCAAGGGAACTAATGGCAAACCTACGGACACGGCTAAATCTAAACGCGACCTGCTGCTAAGCGTAAACCCATCAGAAGACGAGGCGAACAGGATGAGAAGGGAAGTAGTGGACAGGAAATTCTACAAGGGCAAATTTGACGAGGAAATACCTGTGGAGCTATATGTGCGCTACATGAAGGATGCAAATGGCAAAGTAACCAAGTATTGGGATGCCCTGTATAAGTTTGGCGATATGCCCGAATATGTAAAGCTGGATGTCTCGAAATCGGACGAGGATAAATGGCTGTTTGAAGAGCCCGTGGCTACTATGGAGCTTGACCTGAACGGGAAAACCTACACAGGCAGCTGGACGAATGGCGAGAATCAGACAGGCTATGATGCCGAACTACAGCAGGCGCAGATATCGCAGGAGAAAATAATGAGGCTGGACAAAATACTGGAAAACGGCCTATGGGGCAAAACCGACCAACAGAGTATTGCTGAAAAAGAGCCAGCAAAAAAAGCAGCCGACGGGGATAAAAGCGAAACCCGGAAAGAAAGAAGGAAAAGGAGAGAGAAAGCACAGGAAGCCGAAAATAACAAAGCAGGTAGTGGCACCAAGGATAAGGAAAACCCCGCGAGCGGCAAAGGGGATGCTACAGAACCGAAAAAAGAAGATACCCCTAAAAAAGAGCCTGAAACAAAACAGCCGGACAAAACAGAACCCGAAAAAGCGCCCAAAAAAGACGACGAGGACGGCGAATAAAAGCATCCCCAAAAAGCCTTTTGCCCCTTCAGGAAGATTGTAAACCTATTAAGTGGCCCGGATTGCACGCCCAAAACCTGTACACAACCGCATTGGCTTTGCGCCTACTTTGCGTACCCTTTGCGTCCTCCGCGTGAAAGCCTCGTACCGGAAATTTGGTGTATAAGCGGTGTAACCATAATACACTGGCATGCACCCTGAATAAACAAGGTGCCATCAAAAACGAAAATGCCCATGCATTGGCTGCATGGGCATCTCAATTTACAATATCGTTCAGCTTGCTACGGCTTTATTTTTGCCTGCTTTGATTGGTAAACATTGGTACCACCTGCGGCATCATCATTGGTTACATAGGCAATGACCCTGCAGTGCGCCGGGTTCCATGCGGTGTTCCAATTGAAAGTATACGTGCGCTCGTAAACCTGGCCAGCAACCTTAGCGGTAAGCTGTGGGGCTATCTTATCGCCATAAGGCGCCGTGGTAACCAGCCCACGCAATACACCGTTGAAATGGTACGCAGTATCCAGGTAATTAGGCTTGCGGTTGTCTTCCTGCTTATCTACAAAGCTATCTTCAACTATCGCCAGCGAAATGTTGTGCACCAGGCTGGTTGGGTACAGGTAAACAACCGTGATTTTTATTTTTTCTTTTTTTGTAGCATCATCATAAGTACTCGTTACTACAAGGTTGATACTATCGGCTATCGTAAGCCTGTTAGCCGTGACAGAGCTCCAGTTGGACGCGTCTATCTGTAATGGTGTACCCACTGCGCCCAGCGCCTGCCTGTCAATACCACCGATAGGCATACCAATAAGCGACCTGAAAATACTGCCCTGAATAAGCGTGGCAACATCGGTCCTGAAATCATATTTGGCACCTGTAGGTGGCTCCGTCTGTGGGTAGTTTTTTATGTAGAGGCCCATGGCATTTATCCTGCCTGGGTTAGCATCTTCAAGGCTCACTATTGTTTCATGCGCCGCAGGGCAGTTGGTGCAGGTAGCACCTGTAAAGTCCTCTATCAATACGTTATGCGGCTCGGCAGCAGGTACCGGCGATACCACATAGGTAGTATCTACTTTCGGCGCACTGGTTGTGAGGTATATAAGGGGTGGTTCTTCTTTACAACCCGTCAGTGCGAGGCTTCCTAAGCCAAATATTAAAAATATCCGTTTCATTCAAAAAATATTGAGTTTCAAATTTACATTTATTTCTTTATCTGAAAAAATTCAACTTGCGTTTACCTTCCGGCATTAGTCGGAATATTCTACAACTATATTGCTTTTACGTTTTTGTGGCCCTACTACCTCAGTATTTTGTGGTTCAGCCTTCTTCGGCTCAGGCCTGGCTTCAGGCGCTGGCTTTGCGGGAGGTGCAGGTGCCACCATCTTTTTCTCCTGTTCCTTCTTTACAATATCAGGCTTCACTATAATGTCGCTTGTCCTTGGTGGCGCCACAACCTTAGCTGGCGCTTTGTAAGGGTGCGACTTTATATAGTTATTGTAACCACTGGCAAATGCGCCCAGCAGCAACGAGCCCTGTAGCTGGTAGCCTAGGTTGTTATAGTGCACGCCATCATGGCTTATAAGGTTGTATTTTTTCCATGCCGCAGTACCTTCAAAGCCACTGCTAATTTTAAACAGGTCCCAGCATGGGTTGCCGCTCTTGCTGCAATACTTATTAATAGCAGCTGATACCGTTTGTATTGATTTATTGGGCTTTTTGATTTTGTAGTACGACCCGGCAGGGGTTGTAATAATAACTGCCGCCTTAGGGGCTATGGACTGCACCCGCTTTACAAACGAGTCGCAGATAGCTATAAATTCCTGCTCATTTACAAACTGGTTCTGGGCTTCGTTAGTGCCCAGCGACACAATAAACAAATCACCTTCCAGCGCCTTCAGCTGCTCCCAGAACAGGCCGCTCTGCAAAAACTGGCTATAGCGCGCGCCGTTAACGCCAATGGTGTGGTAGAGCACGCCTGCATTATCCTTCTTTTCCAGCGACACACCATAAAAACTGAAGTCGCATGGCTCCAGGGCGCTTGCCTTGGCCAGTTCAAAGCCCTTCAGCATAAAGCTGGTGTTCACGGCTACCGTTGCGCCAACCGTATGCCTGTGGGTAACCACCGGTATTGGCGAGGCCAGCCCACTGTCGCCCAGCATATAACTAACACTGTCATTGCCCAGAAAAAAAACCAGCCTGTTAAATGAATCCTGTTTGCCGTCCGTTTCCTTAAGCTGCAGGTTCACAAAGGCATTCTTCGCCGCTGAGTGGATGCCATAGCCGCTGATGCCCGTTATAATAGGCTTATCGGGGCTGGTAAGGCGGTTGCTCTTCCAGCTGGCATTAGATGATGATTTAATATCGTGCGGCGCATTGGAGCCTGCCAACTGGTAAGGGAATACCAGCCCCCGCCCAGCATCGCCAAAAAACTGCTGGAAGCCATTGCGCACCACACTGGTAATGCCATCAGCCTGCAGGTGCGAATCGCCAATGTGCACAATGCTTACCTTGCCTTTGCGCGTGGCCTTTATTGCCTGTAGTTTGTGGTAGAAAGAATCCAGCTTATTGTGTGCCTCTATGGTGTTGGCATCGCTATGTATAAAACTATAGGTAGTAAATGGCACAGGCTCCCATATGTTGCCTTCGGCCTGCGCCCTTGCAATAATGGGTAACAACAGCAATATATGAAACGATACTAT
>CANBTK010000188.1 GCA_947372365.1 Flavipsychrobacter stenotrophus
GTAATTGTAATGAGCTTCCGCCTGATAATGCAAACGGCAAAATGTTCCTCGATCGGCAAGGCCTTGTTAACCCGCCACATTATACCTGTATTCTGCAAAAATGGATAAAAAACATGCAGCATGCCTTCATACAAGCCCAATTTAGCTACAGCTGCAGAAAACACCTTCTCAAATGCCTGCTCATCAAAATGCAGCATAGCGTAGGTAAGTTCATTAATGTAGTTGAGGATAATAACGTCGCGCGAGGAAGCAAACTGCAGTTGCTCTATGTTTTCCCGAATCTGGTCGTCAGTCAATGCCGCAAGGTTGGATATCTTATGGCCCTGGGAAAGCAAAGTGGATACATTCATCAATTTCAGCAATTGTGAACCGTTATAGTACCTCCTATTGGTGGTGGTCCTTGATGGGGTAATCAAAGAGTACCTTTTCTCCCATATCCTTATGGTATGTGCTTTAATTCCTGTTAACCTTTCCAGGTCATTGATACGGTACTGCTCCAACTTTGTCTAAATTTATTGCGATAAAATTAAACTAAATTTTTAAATTGAAGAGTAAATTCAGTATTAACTACCTGTAAAGCTCATTTATTTTAAAAAATACCAGTTTTATCCCCCAAACGCACATATATTTGCACAGTACTTGACTAATCAATTATTAATCAACTAGTTTATGGCAAAAATAGACACCAACCTGAATTTTGTGCTCGCACTATCGAAAGCACAGGCAACTATAAACCGTAGGCTGGACGGGCAGTTGGGCGCGCATGGGCTCAGCTTCAGCGACTTTGTAACACTGCACCACCTGGCACATGCCAATGGCGAAAAGCTAAGGCGCATTGACCTTGCGGAAAAACTTGGGGTAACTGCATCGGGCATAACACGGATGCTGGCACCAATGGAAAAAACTGGGCTTGTAAGCCGCGAAGCTACCGGCCACGATGCCCGCATCAGTTATGTAGTACTTGCCCCCGGTGGCAGGCGGGTTTATGAGGAATCGCTTAAAACTGCCAGCTACATAGCTGGTGAGTTGCTGCCCCTATCTAAAGCAAGCCAGATAGAAAAGCTTACGGAAACATTGCACCAAATCAACGGAAATTTATGAAAACAAAAAAGGAATTAAAGGAAGAGTATAAACTGGTTAAACCTAAAATCGGGGTGTACAGAGTAAGAAATACAGCTAACAATAAGGTTTTTATAGACAGTAGCATTAACCTAGGCTCAATATGGAACCGCCATAGGGTTACGCTCAATAACGGAACATTCCATAATGCCGCTCTGCAACAGGAATGGAACCAACTTGGCGAAGCCTGCTTCGTTTATGAGGTAGTGGCGGAAATAAAGCACGACGAAACAAAAAGCATTGATTACCATAAAGAAGCAGCCTTACTGGCAGCTATGTATATAGATGAATTGCAGCCTTTCGATGACAAAGGCTACAATAAAAGAAAGCCCGGGCAATAGGCTGTTTTGAAAAAAAACTTATAATTGCGGTACAAACCGGACATATGGAGGAAAAACCACTGGTAGATCAAAAATACCAGCTAGAAAAGTACCCCGGCAAGGGTGGCTGGACCTATGCGCGCATCCCTGAAATATTGCCAGATAAAAACGCGCATTTTGGTTGGGTAAAGGTAAAAGGCACAATAGACAGTTGTGTAATAAGCATGTACCACCTGATGCCAATGGGCGATGGGAAGCTCTTCCTGCCCGTAAAAGCCGAAATACGTAAGAAAATTGGCAAGCAGGCAGGCGATTATGTACATGTGGTGCTGTACCCGGATTCGGGTAGCCTGGAAATACCCGGCGAACTGGCCATGTGCCTGCAAGACGAACCCAAGGCGCATCAGTTCTTCTACCAGCTATCAGAAAGCGAACGGAAAAACTATGTGCAGTGGATTTATTCCGCCAAGAAAGCCGACACCCGTATTAACAGGATAGCCAGCGCTATAAACAAGCTGCAAAAGGGGCTTAAGATGTATGAGCGCCCGGAAGAATAGGCCCGCTTAGTATTCCTGATGCTAACCGCATTTCG
Source organism: Flavipsychrobacter stenotrophus (assembly GCA_947372365.1). Classification (GTDB taxonomy): domain Bacteria; phylum Bacteroidota; class Bacteroidia; order Chitinophagales; family Chitinophagaceae; genus Flavipsychrobacter; species Flavipsychrobacter stenotropha_D. The sequence continues at coordinate 2,032 of CANBTK010000188.1, forward strand.
CTTTTTTTGAGGCATTAAGGGCGTGTCGTTTTCATCAATTTTAGCCTGTGGCTTCACTCACACCATCCTTATAGCTTTCCAGCGTCCGCTTCATCCTGCCCATAATTTTGCCGGCCAGCCTTTTAGGGCTTAGCACAACAACCTGCTCGCCAAACCCCAGTATTTCCCGCTCCAGCTCAAAGTTCCATATCACTTCTATTGAAAAGAAGGTGTAATCAGGATCTTCCTTTAGTACCTTCTGCGATGCATGCATGGGCTTGGTGATGATGTAGGGTGCCATTTCCTTTACAATTTTCATCACTATTAACTGCGGTTTCTGATTGGGCATTTTTGAAACGCCAATGGCATCATCGAAATAAGTATCAACATCAAAATCAGGCGGGTGGTATTGCATACCGTCCATAGCGCTAAAGGCCCCTATCCTGTCCAGCGCCAGTATCATCAGGCCCTTCGCTTTTGTAGCAAAGCCCATCACAAACCAACGGTTGCGGTATTCCTTTAGCAGGTAGGGCGAAAAAACGAGTTGTTGCGGCCTTACCACTTTAAACGACTGGTATGTAATTTCAAGCACCTGCTTATTAATAATAGCCTTGTGCAGCGGGTCTATATGTTTCAGCCCTTTCAGCAATTCATTCCTTTCAAAGCTGATGTATGATTTCCCCTTGTGCTGCTGTTTATATAGTTTATCTTCCAGCCGCGTAACCATGCCCGTTAGCTCTTCAAAATACCCGAAGCCATTAAACTGTTTCAGTACCCCCAGCACCTCGCTCAGTGTGCCCAGGTCTTGCAGCGTCAGCGGCGAATTAGTGATGCTGTAGCCCTTTTCTTCGTAACTGTAGTACTTCTTATCTATTACAATAATAGGGGCGTTATAACCCAGCTTTTCGCTGCGCATATTCTGTAGGTCAAGTTGTATTGTACGCTTGCTGATGCCCTTAGTGATGCCCTCATATTCGTACACAGCCTCCGAGCAGGCATCCACCAAATCATCAAGCGTCCACTTGCGCAGGCGGTTTTGCAGGCAATTGTCTATTGTCTTATACCTTATGAGGGCCAGTTTATTTATGGGCATAACCGTTGGTTTTAAGCTGTACAAATGTAAGGTTAGCCATTTACTGCGCAATGTATTTGCGCACTTAATTTATAAGCACGTGCATCGTTACCTGCCCCTAACTTTTTTTTGAAATTTTTCAATTGAAAATCAATAAGTTAAGAGCATTTTTAGAAATTTTTTAAAAATAAATTTTACTGCGCAAGTCCTTTGCGCAGTGGCTTTCCACCTTTATATTGTCAATAAGGAATAACACTAAAACGTACTCCAAATGAAATTCAACTTCTTTAAAAGGAAAACGGCAACAGCAGCAACTACAATACCTACTACAACCAACCTGGCAGGCGCTACAGCCTACAGGGTTACACCTGAGCTGGAATTGTATTCAGCGGTTGTAACCGCTGGCCTGAGCGATACCTTCTACGAAAAAACCGGAACCCGTGTTGCCCGCATACAGGAACTAATGCTGAAGAACAAGCCTGAGTATGTAGCCAAGCTGGCCATTTATGCCCGTAACGAAATGTACATGCGGAGCGTACCTATGGTACTGGCTGTGGAAATGGCCAAAACAAACACAGGTAACAACCTGGTAGCCAAAACCGTAAGCGGCATTGTAAAAAGGGCTGACGAAATTACTGAGCTGCTCGCCTACTACCAGCTTGCCAACAAAAGGGAAGGCGTTAAAAAGCTGAACAAACTGTCGAAGCAGGTACAGAAAGGCCTGGGCGATGCCTTCAACAACTTTGACGAATACCAGTTTGCCAAGTACAACAGGGATGCTGACATAAAGCTTAGGGATGCCCTCTTCCTGGTGCACCCTAAGGCTAAGGACGAAGCCCAGCAGGCTTTGTTTAATAAAATAGCCGCCAATGAACTGGCTGTACCCTATACCTGGGAAACTGAACTATCAGCACTTGGGCAGGTAAAATATGAAACAGCCGAAGCTAAGGCACTTGCACTAAAAGCAAAGTGGGAAGAACTGATAAGCAGCGGCAAAATTGGCTATATGGCCACAATGAGGAACCTGAGGAATATAATTGCGGCCAAGGTTTCTGTGGCACATATGGCGAAGGTTTGCGAATACCTGGTCAATGAAAAAGCTGTTGCAGGCTCCAAACAATTGCCCTTCAGGTTCCTGGCGGCATACCGGGAAGTAAAAGCCCTCAATTCGGAATATGCCACTATGGCCCTGAACAGCCTTGAAGATGCAATATGCGCCAGTGTGGCTAATATGAAAGGCTTTGGCTATGATACCCGGGTACTTATTGCCTGCGATGTATCGGGCTCCATGCAGAAACCCATATCGCCTAACAGCAAAGTATTGCTGTTTGATATAGGCCTGGTGCTGGGCATGCTGATGCAGAGCAAGTGCAAACGAGTGGTTACCGGCATGTTTGGCGACCGGTGGAAAGTTATCAATATGCCTGGCAAGGGCGTTCTGGCCAACGTAGGGGAATACTACAAAAGGGAAGGCGAAGTGGGCTATGCTACCAACGGGCACAAGGTAATTGACGACCTTATAGAGCGGAACGTGATAATGGATAAAGTGATGATGTTTACTGATTGCCAGCTTTGGGATAGCAGGCATGGGGGCGCAAGCCTGCAGGCATCATGGGCGAAATACAAGAAAATGGCGCCTGAAGCAAAGCTTTACCTGTTTGACCTTGCAGGCCTGGGCACTGCGCCTATTAGCATAGAGGGCAATGGTGCGCACCTGATAGCAGGCTGGTCAGATAAAATATTCGATGTGCTGGCAGCAATAGAAAACGCAGAGGATGCCCTTGCCAAAATAAACGAGGTAGTACTTTAAAAAGTAAAAATTAAAAAGTAAAACTAAAAATTACCCGTTGTGGGTTTCTTCAACGAAACTGCAGTAAATGATGAACAACACGGCCTTTGCGAGGGCATAGCAACAACGAAGCACTTAAATTTGATTCGTTCCTCGCAAAGGCCATCCACGGGGGGTGCTTAGGATGAAAGCTCAACCCATGCTCTTAAAAAATATTGACATTGCCGGAATGCCGTAGATGAGGGATACTTCGCTGCCAATTAAAAGGGGAAGGGTCTTCATGCAAATGGAGAAGAGGTGCAAATCCTCATAGCATGCCCCGCTCCCGAATCGATTTTTGCTTCTGGCAAAAAAACCTTGAAAGATGCCGTAGTTAAGTAATGCTTCGCGGTTCATGCTGGTTCGAATCGAGCCCCGGCAGCAATGCCGGGAAAGCACTTGATGACTTTAGCTCTTTCAAAAATATTAATGACATTAAAACAGTGTCGTAAGTAAGACATACTTCGTTAGGGATTTATGGGTCGCCGGTTCAAATCCGGCCATCATGCAAATGATGTAGCGCAGTCCGGTT
>CANBTK010000189.1 GCA_947372365.1 Flavipsychrobacter stenotrophus
AGCGGAATTTTCAGGTAACAACTGAGCCCGGGGTCATTACACAGGAGCTGCAGGAACACCTTAAAGCGGAGGGTTTGTTTTATCCGCCAGACCCTGCCAGCAAAGGCTCGTGTTTTATAGGTGGTAATGTTTCCGAAAATTCGGGTGGCCCAAGGGCCGTTAAATATGGGGTTGTAAAAGACTATGTGCTGAACCTCGAAATTGTTTTGCCGGACGGTACCATTATGTGGACAGGAGCCAATGTTTTAAAGAACGCCACCGGCTACAACATTACCCAATTATTGGTAGGCAGCGAGGGTACACTAGGCGTTATTACTAAAATTGTATTGAGGCTCATACCCGCAGTTAAATATGACCTCACACTATTAGTGCCGTTCAAATCAGCAGTGGATGCATGTGCAGCGGTTAACGCAATTTTCCTGGGCGGTTATACACCATCGGCACTGGAGTTTATGGAGCGCGATGCGCTGGACTGGAGTATGAATTACACGCAAAGCACGGCAATAGAAATAACACCCGATATTGCCGCCCACCTGCTTATAGAAGTAGATGGCAACCATATGGAAGAATTGTACCGCGATGCAGAAGCCATATCGGCGATTGTAGAGCGCTATGACATTGGTGAGATACTACTTGCAGATAGCCACGAACAAAAACAAATGCTCTGGAACCTGCGCCGCAAAGTAGGAGAGGCGGTAAAGAGCAATTCCATTTATAAAGAAGAAGATACTGTAGTGCCGCGCGCCGAATTACCGGAGCTACTACAGATAATAAAACAACTGGGCCTGGAGTATGGCTTCCAGTCGGTATGCTATGGGCATGCTGGTGATGGCAACCTGCACGTAAACATTGTGAAAGGCAATATGAGCGATGAAGACTGGAATGTAAAACTTACAGAAGGCATAAGAAAACTGTTTAAAGAAGTGATAAGGTTAGGCGGCACCATTTCAGGTGAACACGGTATTGGCCTGGTGCAAAAGAACTACATGGATATAGCCTTTAGCGAAGCCCAGCTCAGCCTGATGAAACAGATAAAAAATGTGTTTGACCCTAAAGGGATTTTGAATCCCGGAAAGTTATTCGCTAACTAAATATAGTAGCCCCTTTACAAAAAAAGGGCCGACCTGCTTGGTCAGCCCCGGCTTAATGCCACTAAAGAGATTGGCGCTCAGTATGTACTTGCTCGCATTATATACTGTTGCCGTAGATATTTTGAAGCCAACTAACCGCCCAAACCGTTAATTATAGCGTTGGCATAATCTGACGGATTAGTTTGTGCTGTGCCGCAAAGGCCGGTATTTAAGTTCGTAAATATATCCCCGGTATTCCAGCACCAACCGCCATTGATACCGCTTCCCCGGTATTGCGCGAATGTATCCTCCATTGTTGATGGGCACTGTCCGTCGCCGCTGCTGGTTTGCTGTACCCAAAAGCCGGGTGAAACGAATGCGTTAGCGTCTGGTATCCCAGTTGGCTTATCTGACTGAGCAATGTTTTCCGCCCATTGCAACGGGTCATTGCCGGTACCCCCTGCATAGCACTGCAAGTTGTAGCCGCTTACCAGCTGGCGGTTATTGTTAGCATAAACCTGCTTTAGGCAGCCTAACCACCATTGGTCCATAGTATAAGGGCAGTAGGTAACCATCATGCCCAGGCCAGATAGCAGTTGGGTAATCGTTACAATGTTGCTTTGGTCGCTAACCGAATAGTCGCCCTCGTAATCAAAATCAAAACCATCAACAGGCACGGCTGCTATAAGTGCTTTGAAATTGGCAGTTGCCGCGGGCAGGTTGTTAATAATGTTTTGAAAATCGCTTGATGTACCCCAGGCACCGATACTGAATAAAACAGTACGCACACCCCCGGCTGATTTTAGTTGACTAACCAGTTGCTGGAACTGTGGGCCTAACACATATTGCCCGTTCGTAACCAGCGGCGTGTCGTTATAAATGAAGTTCCCACTCGTATCCACATGCAAGGACCAGAAAAGTACCGTAGTGAACCCGGAACCGCTCATAAGGGCCAGTTGCTCTTGGTTAGGAATAGGGGAGTTGCCATAAAACAGGCCATTTCCGTAAATACCAATGTTGAATGCCATGATTAAATATTTTTGAGTTTAACATTAAAAATAAAACACAAAAATAAAACCTAAAATGTAAATATAATTAAGTATAAACACGTATATTTAAAACGTAATTACCTCATTTTATAGCGACAGGGAAGAAAAATGACAGATTTATCTGCGGGCTGCAACTTATATATTTTGATACCATCGACATGTAGCCTACAAAGGAAGCTGGTAATATAAAAGTGATACAAAATTAATATAATTCGGCATGATATATCGAAATGTGTAAAATATCTTTACAACACAAAAACAGGAAATAAACACCAATAATCAAAATGAGAAGCAAAACGACAAGATTATTTGCCGCAATACTGCTTTCGGGCATTATGGCAGGCGGCCTACAGGCAACAGGCCAGGTAAGCATTACCAGCGGCAGCCCGGTTACGCAGAACTTTGACGGCATTGGTTCGTCGGCAACCGCTACGCTGCCTTCGGGTTTCAAGGTGAGCCGCACAAGTGCTACCTACTCTGGTGCCGGCACAGCTACCGAGTTATCGGCTGGCACCACTGGTACAGGAACGCTCACCAGTACTTCGTCAGGCGGCGCATATAACTTTGCCAATGGGGTGAATGCATCATCTACCGACAGGGGCATAGGGTTCCTCACAACAGGCAGCGCCGCAGGGCCAGGGTATCTTTTCATGCAATTGCAAAACAATACCGGCACAACTATTACCAACCTTTCTGTATCATTCGACTACGAGAAATACAGGAGTGGGTCCAGGGCATTTGACCTTACTTTCCAAACCAGCACCGACGGCACAACATTTGGCGGTGCAATAGCAGCCGGAGGCAACTCTTATGCGGCAGATGCAGCTAACACTACTATTTATAACCCACCCACAACCACCAGCAAAACAGTAACATTAACGGGTGTGAATATCATTAATGGTTCCAGCTACTATGTGAGGTGGATGTATGCGCCTAACAGCGGCACAACCTACACTAATGCACAGGGCATTGGCATTGACAATATATCTGTCACTGCAACCATAGGCTGCTCGGGCACTCCTGCACATGCTACTGCTGCTGCAGCACCCACAGCGGTTTGTTCGGGCAGCACCTCTGCTTTGTCAGCGTCAGGCTATGCCACAGGGGTAGGTATTTCTTACCAGTGGCAAACGTCAGCTACAGGTGCTGTTGGTTCTTACAGCAACATAGCCGGAGCAACCAACACAACTTATACCAGCCCCGCACTTACATCAGCAACATACTACCGCTTTGTTACTATATGCTCTAATAGCGGCCTGGCCGATACTTCAGCGGCTGTTACGGTGGGCGTAAACCCTTTGCCTAACCCCGGCATCAGCGGCACGGCAACCATTTTTACAGGTGTCAGCACAACGCTCACATTTAGTGGTGCCAATTCAGACGTTGTTTACTACTGGAATGGCTCAAGCACCGTTTCTACTACCATCACGGGAACGGGTACAAGCACAGTTACAGTAACGCCTACAGTTACCACAACTTATTCGGTAACATCAGCCACATCAGCGGCTGGCTGCTCACAATCTATTACTGGCAAAGCAGCCTGGGTAATAGTAATGTCGCCATCTGACACAATCCCTGCAAGGGATAACAACCTGTACATGGGCAACCCAACAAACGCCACATCTACACCATCGGACTCCACCAACTATCTGGTAGTAAAATCGCAATACACCCTTTCTTACAACAACAGGAAGGGCATGGCCAACTGGGTAAGCTGGCACCTGAGCCGTGCATGGAAGGGCAGCGCTGCACGCTGCAATTGTTTTACACAAGACGGCACTTTGCCAACTGGTTATTTTAAAGCCAGCACCGGCGACTATACCAGCACGGGTTTTGACAGGGGCCACATTTGCCCATCTGACGACAGGGACGGCAGCGACAGCGATAACTCAGCTACTTTTAAAATGAGCAACATATCTCCGCAGGCTCCGATACTGAACCAGCAGATATGGGGCAACCTGGAAGACTACTGCCGTAAGCTGGTAACACAGGGCAATGAACTTTACATAATAGCAGGCGGCTATGGCCAGGGCGGCACAGGCAACCTTGGTGGTACTACCAATACAATAGCCAGTGGCGCTATAAATGTGCCATCCCATTTCTGGAAGGTGATAATGGTATTGCCTGTAGGCGCTAACGATAGCACAAGGGTGCATTACAATACCCGCATGATAGCAGTGGACATGCCGAATACACAAACCGTAAACGCACACACCTGGGATTACTACAGAGTGCCGGTAGATAGCATTGAAGCACGCACAGGTTACAACTTCTTCAGCAATGTACCTGACAGTATTGAAAATATTATAGAAGCAGGAATAGACAACGGTGCAGCTGGCCTGGCCTATTGGGATTTCACCAACACCAATAATATACCATCGCTTATAGCTACTGTTGCCAGCGATAAACTGGACACATCAACCGCTGCTGCTTATAATACCATAACAAGGGGCGCTACAGCTTCAGCCAGCTCAGGTGCAAATTCGTTCCGTACCACAGGCTTTAAAAATGACGGCGTATCTACCGCAAATACTGACTACTATCAGGTAAAAGTAAAACCTAAAACAGGCTACAAATTATCCATCAGTGGTTTTGATTGCCGCTTCGCAGGTACTGGTAGCTACTATGCTACGCCCGGCGTAACATCGCAATTTGCATACAGCCTTAACGGCAGCACATTCACGCTGATAGGCTCACCGGCAACATCTACATCGTTAACACCAGCAACCTTCGATTGTACAGGAGTCGCTGCGCTTCAGAACGTATCAGATACGCAAACTGTTTACATCAGGTATTATGCCAGCGGCCAGACAACAACGGGCGGCTGGGGCTTCGCATCTTCAGATACCGGAGTATCGGGCCTCATCATTAATGGCAGCCTTGTGGCAACTGGCGCAAAAACAGCCCCTGCCGAACCACAGTTTATACAGGTGTCAAAAGGGATAGAACTTAATGTAGCGCCCAACCCATTCACCAATGGTTTAATGGTAGCCTACGAAGTGCAGAATAATGCACCTGTCAGCATTTATGTTGTAGGCCTTAACGGTGCCGTGGTGTACACAGCAACAATGGCTGAGCAGAAAAATGAAGTGAACCTGCCGCTGGGCGGCCTTGCCCCTGGCAACTACATCCTTTGTGTAGTATCGGGCGATAGCAAAGCAGTAAGGAAGATTGTAAAACAATAGTTGAATAAGCATTTCAGGTTGAATCGCACCGGCTGGCCCGGTGCGATTTTTTTATGCCCGTTCATAGCTGTTAACCAATTGTAGATTAAACTTCGGCATGTAAAAATCCCCTCAGAGCTTCGCTCGTGCCT
>CANBTK010000190.1 GCA_947372365.1 Flavipsychrobacter stenotrophus
GCCAATAGGCATATCAAAGTTTTGGGCAAAGAAGTAAGGGTAGTTGCGCACATCGCTTTTGTTCATTGAACCTTCTGGCTCCTTTACGTGCTCTATTCGTTCCGCAAAGCCAACAACCCAGTAAATGTAATTATTGCCCATCTTACCTGTGCCAGTCTTGTAATACAGGTTGTAGCCAGGTGTTTCTTCCTGCAGCATCATGGTCTTTACAATACGCTGCGACCTTTCTGACATTGGCAGTTCGGCAAAATACATGCGTTTCAACAGCCCCAATTGTTCATCGGCTGATATCTGTAATGAATTATTTATCCAGAACGAATCAATTGCCCCAGTCATTTGCATATTGCCGTACTTGCAGGTATCTAAAAAATGCTGCATCCTGGCTGGGCCTATGCGGCGGGCTATCTCCTGGTAATACCAAAGGTTGCTTACCTTAAAAGCCTCACGCATGTTCATATCCTTGTTCAGTTCGGCACGGTCGCGTGGCACTCCGTCCCACTTGAGCATTAACTCGTCGTCCGATGCTATTGCTGTTTCCAACGCTACCAGCGAATTGAAGATTTTGAAGGTTGAAGCGGGCATGAATCGCTGTATGCAGCGGTCTTTGTTATAGTAGTAAACCGATTCGTGATTGTTATCGCGCAATATGAAGCAGGCATTTTTAAGGCCGTGTTTTTCATAAATGGCCCCCCATTCGTTATGGCTTTTAATGCGGGTATCTTTACAGGAAGAAATTAGTACGGCTATGGAAACAAAAAGTAAAGCTCTGAAGCTCATGCGAATGAATTATTGAGCTACAAAGGTAAACATTGCTAGTAAAGCAAACTATAATAATTATAAATAGCAAAGCCAAAGTGGGCGAAAAATAGCGCGAAGCTTACCGAAAATAAATAAAGCCGGGCTAGCCGGCAAGTAGTTAAAACAAAAAGTAAAATTGGCTAAAGCTTAGTACAAATAACAGGTTTCTACCGTAGTGATGGAGTTGTTGTTATATGTGCCTGATTCTGCTTCGCATTTTGTTTTCGCCTTTGATTTTGAATCGGTGATATCAAATTCTTTTGAAGTGCTGTCAGGTAAGCCGGGTGCGCCGCTGTATTTAATATTGCAGTGGCAAATGTATTTTTTAGTACAAGAGCTATAGGTAAATATACCCGCGGTAGCGAGTGCCAAAAATAAGAATCGGCTAATTTTCATGAATACGAAAGTATTTGTTGATGCAAGATAGTAATTCAATACTAAAATTCAAAAGTAAAAATAAAAATCAGGCTGTTAGCCAGCACCATCTTTATTTCCTGTTCTCGATAGCAACCAGGTAATAGCCCCACTTGTTCTGGTGGTAAGCCTTCTTTTGCGCAAACCCTGTTTTGTAATGTATCTTAGAAAAATGGCTGGCATTATAAATCATGTTGTAAGCCTTGGTGCCTACAGCGCCTATAATGCTGGCAAAATACATGCGGTTAACGGACTTAAGCACGTTCTTGCTTACATCTACCAACCCGGTTACCTTAAACGAAGATTTCTCGGCAGTTGCGTGCAGTTCATCGATAGAAAGGATATCGGACATTGCCCAGCCATTAAGCATTACCTGCATGTCTTTTTCCTTGCTCATATCGTAGCCCTGCGGCTTAAAAATATCGGCTATCAGTATTTTGCCCCCTGGCTTTAGTATGCGCCTCATTTCATTGAAAAACAGCGTTTTGTCGGTAGCCGTTTCCATGCTTTCAATACACCACGCTATATCAAATGTGTTATCTGCGAAGTTAGTTTTGGTATAGTCCTGCTGCGAGAACTGTACTTTATCGCCAACGCCTTTTTTTGCAGCTAGTTCAGTAGCCGTTTTTACCTGTTTTTCGCTAAGGGTAATGCCGCGTACATTGCAGCCCAGGTTTTTGGCCAGGTACACGCTGGAGCCGCCAATACCGCAGCCAGCATCCAGTACCATGTCTGTAGGCTTGATGCCGCCCAGTACCATGAGGCGGTAATTAGAATTAAGTACAGCTTCAGCAAGGTTTTTAGTGTTTTCATCCCAAATACCATAGTGCAGCCCCATGCCTTCTTCCAGCTTCCAGTGCATACGGTAGTGCACCTCTGTCTGGTCGTAGTAATTCTCAATATCCTTATTCGTAAATCGCTTCATCGGGTACAAAAGTAGGAAAATAGTCGTAAGTGATTAGTCGTAGGGCATAAGTCCTGCTTATGGTTGAAAAAAATGCTTTACCAGAATACGCATTACCGTACTTTTGGCTATCAAAAAAACGGCAGGACTTACCACTTATTACTTACGACTTACGACTTTTTGAATTACATTTGCACAATTTGTTTTTTTCATGACTTCAGTACAACATAATACACCCGCCTGGCTTTTGCTTAAGGACGGTACACTATTTAAAGGTAAATCATTTGGGGCGCAGGGTACAGTAGGGGGGGAGATTTGTTTCAACACAGGCATGACGGGTTACCAGGAGGTTTTTACCGACCCATCTTATACCGGGCAGGTACTGATAATGAACAATGCATATGTTGGTAATTACGGCGTAATACCAGCTGACGTGGAGAGTGACTCCGTTAAAATCAACGGCCTCATCTGCAAAAACGTTTCGCACAGGTATTCGCGCATGTCTGCTACTGATAGCCTTGAAAACTACCTTATTCAAAACAATATTGTCGCAATTTATGATGTAGATACCCGCGCCTTGGTGGAGTATGTACGCAGCAAAGGCGCAATGAATTGTGTTATATCTACTGAGCTTCAGGACGAAGCCGCGCTTAATGCCGCATTGGCTGCCATACCCGATATGGATGGGCTGGAGCTATCGTCGCAGGTATCAACTAAAGAAACTTATACACTTGGCGATGCCAATGCAGCTATTCGTATTGCTGTGATGGACTTTGGCGTTAAGAAGAATATATTGCAGTGCATGGTGGACAGGGGCGCTTACGTGAAAGTATTCCCTGCGAAAACGGGGCTTGCAGCAATGCAGCAGTTTGAGCCCAATGGGTACTTCCTTTCTAATGGCCCCGGCGACCCGGCATCAATGGGCTATGCAGTGGCTACGGTGAAAGATATATTGGGTACAGGCAAGCCTCTATTTGGTATCTGCCTCGGCCACCAGCTATTGGCAAGGGCCAATGATATTGCTACGTATAAAATGCACCACGGTCACAGGGGGCTCAACCACCCGGTAAAGAACCTGCTGACTGGAAAGGCCGAAATAACCACCCAGAACCATGGCTTTGGGGTAGATCCCGTTGCCGTTAAGAATTGCCCTGATGTAGAAATAACCCATGTTAACCTGAACGATGAGTCCATAGAGGGAATCAGGATGATTAGCAAGCCGGCATTTTCGGTGCAGTACCACCCTGAATCAACCCCTGGCCCATTTGATTCCAGGTATTTGTTCGATGATTTCATTAACAGTATAAAGTCGAATGTATAAAGTCGAAAGCTTTTTGCTTTGCTTAAGGGCATACTGTTTTTGTATTTTATAATTTGGCTTTAAATATCGGCTTTAGACTTTCTACTTTATACTTACTACTTTATACTGAAACAAAACATGAAGCAAGAGAAAATACTCATTTTAGGGGCGGGGGGGCAAATTGGTGTTGAACTGGCACTGGCGCTGCGCAATATTTATGGCACTGCCAATGTTGTTGCATCAGATATTAAGGAAGAGCCACACCCATTATTAAAGGATGCGGGCCCATATACAAGGCTTGATGCCATGGATGCGCAAAGTATACATGCCTGCGTAAAAAAGGAAGGCATAACGCAGATATACCACCTTGCGGCATTATTGTCGGCTACTGGCGAGAAAGCGCCGGCAAAGGCATGGGATATTAATATGAATAGCCTGCTGCAGGTATTGGAGCTTGGCGTACAGGAAAAACTCACTAAAATCTACTGGCCCAGCTCTATAGCTGTTTTCGGGCCTACAACACCTACACAAAATACGCCACAGCAAACGGTAGTGGAGCCACGCACTGTTTATGGAATAAGCAAGTATGCGGGCGAATTGTGGTGCCAATACTACAACCAGCGCTGGGGGCTTGATGTTCGCAGCATACGCTACCCGGGCCTTATAAGTTGGAAGTCGGAGCCGGGTGGTGGCACAACCGATTATGCGGTTGAGATATACCATGAAGCCCTTAAAAACAAAACCTATACCAGCTTCCTTTCAGAAGATACATACCTGCCTATGATGTATATGGATGACGCAATTCGCGGCACCATTGAGCTGATGGAGGCACCAATCGAGCAGATGAAAACCCGTATGTCCTACAACCTTTCGGCGATGAGTTTTTCACCAAAAGAGATTGCAGCAGCCATACAAAAACACATACCAGATTTTACCATCAACTACGCGCCTGATTTCCGCCAGGCAATTGCCGATGGCTGGCCGAAGAGCATAGACGATTCAACTGCCCGTGCTGACTGGGGTTGGAAAAACAAATTTGACCTTGATAGTATGACAGCAGATATGCTGATGCACCTTAAAGAAACATTGACTACCCACGCATAATAATAAGTTGCAAGGGTTATTAGTGGTACATATTGAATTAGCGAAGGGCTTGCCTTTCGCTAATTTTTTTTGCTACAACAACATAGGCATAGCTCTGGACTTGCGCTAAGGAGGATGCTAAAGGCCGTCGGTGCAGGTTGAAGGCAGTTGGCATAACTCTTAACCCATGGGCCACTAAACGTAATGGAATGGTAGTTATAACAATAAAATTTGACGGGATAAGGCAATATTAAGCGCCCCTTGAATACCAGTATTTGCCTTCGCCACGGTGCGAATGGGCATTGAAACGATGCCTGCGCCAAGGTGTGCGGTGGGAGGCACAACTAGCGAAAAATGAAAAAATCAATAATAAGGCTATGGCTTTTATGATTCCGTGTTTCATAGGCTTCAAAATTAATAAAAGATTTGATTTTTCATAAAGGAATTTTTGGGATCAGGGTTGTGGTTGTTCAATAGAGGTTTTAGTAGTGTTTATACAGCATTATAGCTTCATGTGGGTGTTATATCGTATCTATGGCTTAGCCGCAAAATATTGCGGCTCTACTTGTTTGTGTGCGGGGTGTTTGTGTTGCTGACGGTTGGGGGCATATCCAGTGTTTAGTAGAGCCGCAATATTTTGCGGCTCCACGGTTTTGGGTGGAAAGTAGCTGTATGGTTGTGGGACGTTGTTATTTCCTGTGTTTTGTGGAGCCGCAATATATTGCGGCTCTACTTGTTTGTGTTCAGGGTGTTTGTGTTGTTTACTGTAGGGAGCATATCCAGTGTCTGGTAGAGCCGCAATGCATTGCTGCTCTACGTTTTTGTGTGCAGGGTAGTTGCATCGTTTACCGTGGGGCATATCCAGTGTTTGGTGTAGCCGCAATTCATTGCTGCTCTACGTTTTTGTGTGCAGGGTAGTTG
>CANBTK010000191.1 GCA_947372365.1 Flavipsychrobacter stenotrophus
GATATATCGCAGAAATAGAAGCTGCCGCCTGCATCCATCGCCACTGAAAATGGCGTGTTCAGAGCAGCTGCAGTAGCGGGGCCGCCGTCGCCACTAAAACCCGCCGAACCAGTACCAGCAATAGTTGTGACGATACCCGAGGTATTTATTTTTCGTATCCAGTAGTTGCTGGCATCAGAGAAATAGATGTTGCCTGCTGCATCAGTTACAAGCCCATGAGGTATATTCATGTCGGCCGCAGTTGCTGGCCCGCCATCGCCACTAAAACCAGCAGTGTCAGTGCCTGCAATTGTGGAAATGGTTTGTGCTTGCGAGGGTTTGCCCAGTGCAAGTAACCCTAAAAAAAACAATGCGGAGGTAAGGCTCTTTTTCATGTTATTAGCTCTTTTGTGGTAATGTAAATTGCCCGTTATAAATTAACTGTTTGGCGGTGCCACCCAACTATATTTGTTGCAAGTTAATTAAGATATAACCCGAATTTAATGCAATCCCTCGAAATGCACGTTTTAGGGTGTGAAATTGGCTTTTCGTCCGACGAAGCAAAAAAATAACTGCCCGAAATGGTGTGTATTTAGCGCCTAATGCTCCGCTGTATTTCGAAAAGCAAGATATTGATTTTTGGGCTAATTGTTATTGGCCCGTTGCGGCGGGAAGTAAAATGGAGGCCTACTTGCCCTCAATTTGCAGTAGGGTGGGTTACAAAAAGGCACTGGCTCATACAGCCAGTGCCCCAATAAATGGTTATATAAATGCATTATTTTAGTTTCTTAAACAGGTAGCGGGTAATGAAAAGGCCACCATTGCTGTTGCCGTTTGAGCTCTGCTGGTTGCTGCCGGTTGTAACTTGTACCAGTTCCCAGCCCTGGGCGCTATATTCGTTCAGGCGGTCAACGATCGCCCGGTCGTTATTGGCAATGTTCTCAAAGTTAATGCCCACCAGGCTGTAGAAGTTTTTCAGGTCTTTTTCCAGCATTTGCCCAGCATCGTCGGTGGTTAAAATTCTTGAGCGGCCCATCCCGCCTGGTATTACAGATTCTACTGCGGTTATTTGTTTGTAAATGTAAACAGGCGCACTGTTAGTAGTGTTGTTTTCAGGTGCAGGTTTAAATGCTACCAGGCCCAGGCTGAAGATGGCTGCCGATGCTGCGATTGCAGCTGTTGTAATTTGCTTTCTCATAAAAAGTTTTGCTGTTTGTATGTATGTATTTTGAGTTGTAATGCTGAATTTTTCACAGAGCGGCCCTGCCCAGCTAGCTGTTAGGTTTGCGGTAGCCTGCCTTGTTGTGTGCGATGGGGTTATTTGTTGCTTTTCAGGAATTTGTCCATTTCCTCACGGTAGCTTTTCATGGTGAGTTTGGCCTTTATTTTGCCATAGTTTTCCTTGTCAGTTGCATCAGGGTATGCCCATTTTGCAAAATCTACTTTACTGTTTTCGAAATTGAACCAGCTAATAACGGTAATTATTTGTGCCGTTGACAGCTTCTCGTTCTTTAAAGCCAGCTTAGCAGCCGCAAGTTTGTCGGTGTCGGTTGTTTTAGCCGTTACTTTTTTTCTGGCTTTCTCCAGTTTGGGGTCCTTAAGCGGGTTTACAGCCTTGGCTGTTTTTGCCGGTTTATTTTCTTTTGCGTTTTTACCTTTTTCAATAGCATCCAGCTCATCTGCTGCCGATACAGGGGATGCCAAAGGCATGCCGTCAGGTAGTGCGTTGTTAGTTGTGGTATTTTCAGGCTGTGCCGGGGTTGTATTGTTATTACCCTGGTTATTATCGGTCCGGGTATCGTAGTTATTCAGGTTGCGGTTATTAAAGCTTTCGGACTGGGCTGCATTATAGTCTATGTCTTGTTCCGAAACATTCGCTGTTCCCGTATTGGGGTCATAAATGAACAAGGTGGCCTGCCCACGGTAAGTTTTGATTTTGCCTTCGTAAATCACTTCATCTATCTGCGTGCCGCGCCTGGTAGTATTGAGTGCAAATATTTTAAGGTAGTGCCTTCCCTGTGGCAGGTCGGCAACAGTTACTGTTTCGCCACGTTTGTTGAAATAGCGGCCATCAACAGCCACTTTAATAGGTGTTTTGTCGGAGAGGCTAACTTTTAACACTGTTTGGCCAAACGACGGTGCTGTACCCAAAAGGGTTGACAATAATAGAACGAATGCCTGTTTCATAATAATTCAGATGTTTAATTGCTGGTGCGGTTACTAAATCCCTTCCCAATTGTCGTGCCATTTTTCAGGAAAATAATTTTAATATGTTATTGCGGTAGTAAAAGCGCACATAAAATGCCTGCTGAAACGCCCGCATTAAGCGACTCTGCGCCCCCGCGCCGTGGTATCATCACCTTCCTGGTAGCGTGCTGCAATACCGCTGGCGATATGCCTTTCGATTCATTGCCAATAACCAGTACGCCTGCAGTCGCTTTTTCAATCGTGTAAACATTAGAGCCATCTAAAGTAGCGGCAAAAACGGGTAATTTATTTTTTGTTAAAAAGCCATCAAGCCCACCTTCATAAATATTAACCCTTAGTTGGCCACCCATGGCCGACTGCACAACCTTGGGGTTGTAAGCATCGGCACACCCTTCGGAGCAAATGATATGGTTGATGCCAAACCAATCGGCTATACGTATAATAGTGCCCATATTGCCTGGGTCCTGTATATTATCCAGCGCAATACACCACTCGTTTATTTCGGGCACCGGCGCAGGTTCCTGCAGGTGGGCTATAAGCATTGCCTGGTTGGGCGATGGCAGCAGGGAAAGCATGTTAAGCTCGTCATCAGTTACCGCATGGGTTTGCGCTTCGGGGTGCCGGGCTATGGCGGCTTTATTCGCCGCAAGCCAGGCCTCCGTGCCCAGTATATATTGCAGCTGCCAGCTGCTCTGCAGCCACTCTTCGGCAATTTTAGCACCCTCGGCAATAAATACTTTGTTATCCTTGCGGTGTTTTTGGTGCGTTAACGACCGAATGTACTTATTTTGTGCTTTAGATAACATGATAGTGCAAAACTATTGTTTTAATGCTGTAAAAGCCAATAAGGGTAAATCAGGTACCGGGCTTTATGGCTTGTGGCACAGTTTATGCTATAGCTGCGACGGGAAAGCCAGGTTTTTGGTATGAAAAAAGGAAGGGCCATATATAACCATGTAGTTGTAGCCATACTGTTTGCAGCAGCTATGGCTGTTAGTGGCTGTAGCAGTACCCGGCACCTGGGCGGCGGGCAATACCTGGTAAGGAAAAACTCGGTAAAATTCCGCACGAGCAACATTATTAATAATAAAGGCGAAGTAAAAGATAACCTGGCCCGTATAGTGATGCAACGGCCCAATACCTACCGTATACTGGGTAAGTTCCCGCTGAAGTTGTGGATATACAATGCCAGGTACAATAAAGTACATGCCTTGCCCGATAGCCTGCTTCCTAAAAATGTGGAAAGGCCAGTAGTGTTGGATACCTCATTAATTCCCAAAACAATCTTTAATATGCGTAGCTTCCTGTTTAACCAGGGCTACTTTTATGCTAAGGTTACCGATACTATTACCTACAGGCACAAAAAAGCGTTTGTTGCGTACAATGTAAATGCCGGTAGCAACTACCTGATAAATAGGGTGTACAACGATGTGGACGATAGTGGCATAGCCATGCTGGTGCAGCAGGAGGTGGACGCTTCTGCACTCAGGAAGAACAAGGTTTTTACTTACGGCCTGCTGGATGAGGAAAGGGGCCGGCTGGTAGCACTGGTGCGCAATAACGGCTACTACAAATTTTCGCAGGAAAATATCCGTTTTGAGATTGATACGATGGACAAAACCTTTCTGAGGGATATTGAAAACCCGCTGGAAAGTGCCATTAATTTTATTTCGTCATCTAAAACCAACAGGCGGCCTACGCTGGATGTAAAGGTATTTATAAGGACGCGTGAGGACTCCACTGGCATACCTTACCATATTGGTGCCGTAAATGTGTACCCTGACTACGAAGGGGGCACAGGTTTGGCATCAAACGCTAATTTGCAGGAAAATATTGATAGTATCCTATTTAAGTACCGTGAGGCGTTTGTACATGCTAACGTTCTGGCTGAGCGCATATACTTACGCCCAGGCAGGCTGTACTCGCAAGATGGGCAGGACAAGACGATTGCCAAGCTGAATGAATTGGGTATTTTTCAGTACATAAGGATTCAGATACTTGAAAATAGCCACGATAGCGTGCTGAATTTCAATATCTTCCTGAGCAGAACAAAAAAGCTGGATTTTGGAGCGCATTTTGAACTGTCGAATGGTTCCACCTATTCTATAGGCAACTCTTTTGGGGCCAGCTTCAGGAATAAGAATTTTGCCAAAGGTGCCAACCTGTTAGATATATCGCTGAATGCGGGAATAGAGCTGGGTGACTCAACAGGGAAGCAATCGCTTAAAAATATTACGCTGCTAACGCAGTATTATGGCCTAAATACCAGCCTCGATTTCCCTAAGTTTATAGCCCCGCTGCCTAAAAGGCTGTTTGATAATTCTAACCTGCCACATACCATTGTGTCGCTGGGTACTAATGTCATTAACAGGGTGCAATATTTTACGCTCACCAATACCAGTGCCAGCTATAAGTACAACTGGCGCGAATCGCAAAAGACAATATGGGAGTTTGCGCCTACCTTTATTAACATCATAAGGCTGCAGAATATTACTGGGCGTTTTCAGGATAAGCTCAACGGCAGCCAGTTCCTGCGGAATAGCTACAAGGAGATTTTTATAGAAGGGGAGAGCCTTGCCTATACTTATACCAACATAGAAAAAAAGAAGGGCAAGAACTACTTCAGGCTTAAAGCAGGTATTGAAGAGGCCGGTGCGTTACTATCAGCCATCAACCAACTGAGCCCCGGCATCATTGATATCAGCAAAAACCCCTATGGCCAGTACTCGAAGCTCGATTTTGACTTTCAACGGTTCGTAACGTTGCCACGCTCCGTATTTGCACTGCGGTTTTACGGTGGGGTAGGGCTTCCTAATGGCCATGCTACGGCTTTGCCCTATGTAAAGCAGTATTACGTTGGCGGCCCATACAGCCTGCGTGGCTGGCGCATGCGTAACCTGGGGCCAGGCAGCTTTTATGATTCCACCAATGGCGGCAAGCTTAACACTATTGACCGCACCGGCGATATAAAACTGGAATTTAATGGTGAATACAGGTTCCCTATCTTGCCACTGTTTGCAGGGCTTATAAAAATGAATGGCGCACTGTTTGCCGATGCAGGCAATATATGGCTGGCCCGCAAGGACGACAGCACCAAGGGCGGCGAATTTGCCTTCAGTAAGCTGGGGCAAGATGTGGCGATGGACTTAGGCGCCGGCACCCGTTTTGAGATTGCTTCTTTCCTTACCTTCAGAGTAGATGTGGCTATGCC
>CANBTK010000192.1 GCA_947372365.1 Flavipsychrobacter stenotrophus
CTAAGTCATAACGCTTATCACTGAAGAATAATTTTTCAATGATACCACGCGCTGTTTCATCATCCGGTGCATCAGAGCCACGGAGCTGGCGGTAGATATGCTGAACAGCTTCCAGTTCAGAGTTAGAAGTATCTTTATTTAAAGTATTGTAGATGATGGAATAGTCACCGCTCACTTCTTCCTTCTGCAGGAATACAGTTTTGATGCCCATTTCCATAATCATGGCTGCGTTGTCTTCGTCAAGCACGCTGTCGCGGTCCAGAACCACTTCATTACGCTCGATGGTAACTACCTCACCGGTGTCCTCATCAACGAAATCTTCAGTCCAGCTGCGGAGTACGCGAGCGGCCAGGCGGCGGTTAAGGTTAGCTTCCAGCGATTTCCTGTCGCCTTTCACCTCATCAGCCATACCGAACAATTCCAGGATGTCCTTATCTGTTTCGTAACCAATGGCACGTAACAGTGTAGTTACCGGGAATTTTTTCTTACGGTCGATGTAGGCATACATCACGTTATTAATATCGGTAGCGAACTCCATCCATGCGCCTTTGAATGGAATTACACGCGCACTGTAAATTTTAGTACCGTTCGGGTGAACGCTCTGACCGAAGAATACACCCGGAGAACGATGCAACTGAGATACGACAACACGCTCAGCGCCATTGATAACGAAAGTACCACGAGGGGTCATGTATGGGATGTTACCCAGGAACACATCCTGTACGATAGTTTCGAAGTCAACGTGCTCTTCATCGTTACAACTTAATTTCAGTTTCGCCTTCAGCGGCACTGAATAAGTCAAACCACGCTCCATACACTCTTCGATAGTGTAACGCGGTGGGTCAATGAAGTAGTCCAAAAATTCCAGAACGAAGATGTTGCGGGTATCGGTGATAGGAAAATTTTCCTTAAACACCCTGAACAATCCCTCGTTATCACGCTTATCTGGCGTAGTTTCGAGCTGGAAGAAGTCCTGAAACGACTGGAGTTGGATAGCCAGCAAATCCGGTGATGTAGCTACGTCATGTAACTTCCCGAAATTGTGCCTTCCTGCTGCGGTCTTTTTTTGCGGTATAGCCATAGTATTATATAAGTCTCCTGTTTACGCAATAAAAATCCTGTAAAGCAAGCCGGGCCTGCGATACAGTTAAAAATCAAGTACTAAAAAACAATCAAAGTTATTTCGTGCACGTATGTTCCCTAAAGAAAAGGAACGCAAAGATATGAAAGGGGCCTTAATTAGTCAAAAAAATATGAACAATTTTTAAAAAAGGCACGATTTTTGTGTAAAGTGCCAAAATTGGACACACTTTAACATTTCATTTTGTTAAGGCTTCGCCAAATAGGATAAAATGGAGGGGCGTTGCCTGTTTTTTAACATAATTTTATGTTAAAAAATTTATAAAATAATTGAGCAGTTATTTTTTACGGGAGGGAAATGTGTGTTACTATATAGGCTTTTTAAAAAAACAGGTATTTATAACGAAAATAGGATACTAGCAGTTGATTTTACTAGTTGCTGTAAATAAAATGGCGAGCCCCTAAACGAGGCCCGCCAAAGCATTAAAACCGAGTGAAAAAATTAAAAAAGGGAACTCAGCTTAGGGGTGCATCAAAAGCTTTTTAAGCCGGCACTTGAGGAGAAACATGTACTTCTACAGTGTTGGTACCGCAATTAGCCGTCTTTAAAAAAATCAGGTCTAAAGTCTTATTTCCCTGAAAGTCATTCATCATCCATGTCCCATCGGTTTCCATTGCAAAGGTTGTGCCAGTTTCCAAAATCCTCTTTTTGTAGCCTGAACTACTGGAAGCTATATGCACCTCAACGCTTTTGGTGCCGCAATTTGCTGTTTTGATAAAAATGAGGTCAGGAATTCCGTCGCCGTCAAAATCAGCCATCAGCCATGTGCCATCGGTTTCCATAGCAAATGTTGTTCCTGTTTCCAATATCCGGGTCTTATAATTTGATTTACCTGAAGCGACATGGACTTCAACGGAGTTTGTAGCACAATTTGCCGTTTTAATAAATACCAGGTCTGGAATCCCGTCATGGTCAAAATCAGACATCAACCATGTGCCATCTGTCTCCATTGCAAAAGTTGTACCGGTCTCTAGTATCCTGTTTTTATATTGCGAGGCTGCGGAAGCAACATGCACTTCTACCGTTTTTGTGCCGCAATTTGCGGTTTTGATAAAAACAAGGTCAGGGTTCCCGGTCTTTGAATAATTTGCCATTGTCCAGGCTCCGTCAGTTTCCATAGCGAATGTTGATCCACATTCAAGGAGGCGCGTTTGGTAAGGTACTGTGCTCATAAAGAAAAAATTGTTCGCTTTGTTTCTACCTACTCTTTTCAAGGCTTTTCGGTTTCCGCCTGTGTTATCATGTAGCTACTAATGATATCACAAAGGAACAACCGTAACTGGCTGTAGAATAGAGTATGAATACCTGATTTTAAAAACGGGTATTTATAACTGGTAGTGAAGCCAGCATGGGGTATACGTGGAATTAAATGAAAAATTAGCAGTTCGCAGCCCTCTGAGTTTACAATTCCGATGCGAATGAGTGGCGTTTGCAAAAGGCTTTAAAAAGCGCTGTATTATTCCTCAATACATATTTTATCCCTAAACTTCCCGGATTCGCGTTTCTTAAAATACCTGAATTTATCGCTTTGGGTTAAGATAGTCGTGTGCTCAAGTTGCATTCGTTTCGCGGTGCTTTGCACTGATGTACACTTTATTGCCTTTAACATACTACAATACCACACGCTAACTACGGGGAGTTTATGGCGGTGTTGGGCTCACACTGTTCATTACCATAATCTAGAAGCTGTAGAAAGACATGAAAACCGCCATGGTATTTCTGTGTATGCTTTGGGGCTTTTACGCACTATCACGCATCATGACCATTTTTATGGAAGGCAGCCTGGGTGCCTTTGGTACCCAGTGGCTAAAGACAGAAACTTGCTTCTTTATCATTGCACTTGCACTTAGCATATTGTACAAACCCGCTACCCTACAAACAGCCAGCAAATTACGCTAACACTCACTACTCACCTGAAAACAATAGGGGCCGCGACCAAAGTTGCGTCCCCTATCACATATATGCTAATGTGCAATTAGCCGTTGCGGCGTAAATATGGTAAACTATCTGCTTCCCTTCAGCAACTCAATCTCCTTCTGTAAATGAGCCAGCGTAGCTTGTAAAGACAATAAGATTTCGTCGTCAGTCCTGGCTTTTGGTGTGCCCTGCTGGGCTGGTGCGCCGTCCAATTCTTCTTCATCCTCCTCCTGCATCTCATCTACCTCTTTTTGTATTTCTTCCAGGTCTTCGCCCAGTTCTTCCAGGTCTTCACCCAGCTCTTCGATATCATCGCCTAACTCTTCGATGTCTTCGCCCAGTTCTTCAATATCTTCACCCAATTCTTCAATGTCATCGCCCAGCTCTTCAATCCCCTCGCCCAGTTCCTCTATGTCCTCTTGTATTATCTCTATGTTCTGATTGTTCATATTCAGCGACATCTGGATGAATATAGACAGGTAAATAGCTTCAAGCGAAACAATGGTGGTTAGGAATAGCAGCATCCTTTCAAAAGTGACCACGCCAAGAACAGGAAGCAGGAAGGATATAATAAATAATATAGTATGTAATAATACCGAACTGGTAGAGCCCACCCACCTGGTAATGTTGGATGCGCCCTTTTCCATAATAATCCTTTGCCTCTCCCTGATACTCATTTTCTGGCTTTAGGCTGCAAAAGTAGGTAAACCACATTAACCTATTGTGATGATTGTTGCCCATTGCGAAAAAACCCCTACCCTACCAAAGTAAGCCTTGATTAATGTAGTGGGAAATTTTTAACAGTGCCTATAATTTAATACCTAATGCCTTATTTTAGTACATTTACGGTTGTGAAAAGCCTACAATCATGAACTCAGTTATCAAGCACATAAAGCTGCCATTCAGCTTCCCGGTTGCAGCAATGCAAAAAGAAGTTGCAGCACTGGAAACAGCATGGATAAGGCACTACCAGGTAACCCAATACGAAGGTGAGTGGAGCGCCCTGCCCCTGAGGTCTATCAACGGGTCGCTGTCCAGCCTTACTGTTGACAACAACGTTAATGAGCAGTTCGCTGATACCCCGCTTATGGAAGCCTGCCCTGTACTAAAGGAGGTAGTAGCATCGCTGAAGTGTGAGAAAACGACCGTAAGGCTACTGAAGCTGAAACCAGGCTCTGTAATAAAAGAACATACCGACAAGGGGCTCAATTTTGAAGAGGGCGAAGCCCGGATACATGTGCCTATTTTCACCAATGCAGGAGTTGAGTTTTACCTTGCTGATGAAAAAATGAAACTTCAGGAAGGGGAATGCTGGTACATGAATTTCAGCTTAAAACACCGCATAGCGAATAACAGCAACGAGGACCGTGTGCACCTGGTAATAGACTGCAAGGTAAACGGCTGGATGGCACAGCTTTTTGACAACTGCAGCACAAAGTGCATACAGGAAAAAGAAGAGCAATTTTCAAGCAACGAAAAACTGGCTATTATTGAGAACCTTAAAGCCATGGGTACGCCTGAGTCGCTAAGGATTGCCGAAGAGTTTTTCAAATCGCTTGCCTAAATAGCCACCTTGTAGCCATAAGCCCAACAAACGGAGCAAAGAGCCCCTGCCCGGCCAAAAAAGAATTATAGAGTCAAGGATAGGCAAGAGGTTTCGGGTGCAGGTGGCTAACCACCTGATTCATCTGCTATATACCTACCCCCAAAAACTAAAAAGTCCGCATTGGGGAAATAAAGCACTAACTGAGCTCAGGCCAATCCTCAGTAATTTTTAAGGCAAAAATTTACCAAAAGCCGCAATATAAAAAAGCCAATCGTTCCCGATTTCCATTTTGCTCAGTAGCGAGGCGCTGCCAAACATCGAACTTTTCGTGGCTGATTTAGAGGTGTTTTGCGTTTTTCATTAGGCTATGCTGGTATTATTTATTTTCGGTAGTGGCAAAACTAATTTTCAATTACCCTTAACAAAAAACGCCATAACATTGTACTGTAAAAGCACAGATTATAAGTGAGGAAATTCCTGGTCATATTGTTGATGCTATCTATACTCGACCAGAGTGTTGACTTTGATTATTTGACCTGTGGCACAGCTAGTTATGGTTACGATGACCTTGATAGCTATTCGGAGTATATTATTGAAAAAATTGTTGGTAATGATAGCTTCATTACGGAAAATGACGATGATAGCCCGGTTAACAAATCAAGTGGCAAGATATTCCCAGTACTCTATTTTTCACATATCCATTTCAGGCCGTGTGCCCGTGTAAGGAAGGCACCCCGCCGCCAGGAACCAATTGCATTTGGCCATTACGCAATACCTATGCCA